>JAEWYD010000217.1 GCA_023462275.1 Actinomycetes bacterium | reverse complement strand
GCCCAGAGACCCGCCTTCGCCACCGGTGTTCCCCCTGATATCTGCGCATTTCACCGCTACACCAGGAATTCCAGTCTCCCCTGCCGAACTCCAGCCTGCCCGTATCGAATGCAGGCCCGGGGTTGAGCCCCGGGTTTTCACATCCGACGTGACAGGCCGCCTACGAGCTCTTTACGCCCAATAATTCCGGACAACGCTCGCACCCTACGTATTACCGCGGCTGCTGGCACGTAGTTAGCCGGTGCTTCTTCTGCAGGTACCGTCACTTTCGCTTCTTCCCTGCTGAAAGAGGTTTACAACCCGAAGGCCGTCATCCCTCACGCGGCGTCGCTGCGTCAGGCTTTCGCCCATTGCGCAATATTCCCCACTGCTGCCTCCCGTAGGAGTCTGGGCCGTGTCTCAGTCCCAGTGTGGCCGGTCGCCCTCTCAGGCCGGCTACCCGTCGTCGCCTTGGTGGGCCGTTACCCCACCAACAAGCTGATAGGCCGCGAGCCCATCCCCGACCGAAATTCTTTCCAGACGCTACAGATGCCCGTGCGTCTCGTATCCGGTATTAGCTCCGATTTCTCGGGGTTATCCCGGAGTCAGGGGCAGGTTGCTCACGTGTTACTCACCCGTTCGCCACTGATCACCAGGTGCAAGCACCTGGATCACCGTTCGACTTGCATGTGTTAAGCACGCCGCCAGCGTTCGTCCTGAGCCAGGATCAAACTCTCCGTTAAATGTCTTCTGGCATCCGCGCGAACGCGGTTAACCGACTAACGAAGCGGCCCCGAAGGGCCAGTGAATCTGGCTTGATCAAATGCTGTCGCATTTATCTTGCCAAGTCATCGCCGCGGGGGCAGGATCAGCGTTGCTGACCCGGCATTGTTGGCGATGACGATTGGCATCGACTTTTGGCACGCTGTTGAGTTCTCAAGGAGCGGACGCGCATCCGTTCCGACCTTGCGGTCTTGGCGGAGGCAACCGTTCTACTTTATCCGTTCGGATTTCCGTTGTCAACTCCGCCTTTTCGTACCCGGCGGCTTGCGCTGCCTGTGCACTGCGGCGTTGAACTTCGGTTATCCTCACCCATGGCGCGACGACCACCGGGTGCCGGAGCATCCGTGGAGGTCTACCAGGGGGTGGTGCCCGGGGGACCGGCCCTTAGAGCGACTTGCGCTCCCTGGTCCGTTCCTCCCTGCCGGGCGACGAGGTGAAACATTACGCAGCCTCCTGCGTCCCGTCAAACCGGCTCGACGCCCGGGCGTGTCGCGGTCTGTGGCTGAGCGTTTGCGCAGGTCAGTGGCTTGGCGCTCGCCCAAGAGCCCCTGGGACGGTCATCTCCGGGGCTCTCGTGGGCCCGGCCGTGCCCAACGTGTCCTGGACCACAGAGCGATGGCCCGCACCGATCCCGGTGCGGGCCATCGCGTGGATACGTCGTCGAGGGCGTCAGGCTTCCTCGGCGACAAGCTCGGCGACCGCGAGCGTCCGCTTGCCTCGACGGAGCACGGCGAACCTCCCGTGCAGGAGCTCCTCGACGCCGAGGACCGCTTCTTCGTCCGTGACGCGTGTGTTGTTGACCGACACTCCCCCGTCGGCGATCGCCCGCCGAGCGGCGCCACGGCCGGCGACCAGCCCGGCAGCGACGAGAAGGTCCACCACCGCGGCGCCCTCCTGGGTCAGGGGTGCGCTAGGGAGCTCGGCCACCGCGGCGGCGAGGGTGCCCGCGTCGAGCTCTGCCAGGTCACCTCTGCCGAACAGCGCCTGGCTCGCCGCGATCACCTTGGCGGCGGCGTCCGGCCCGTGCACCAGGGCCGTCACGTCACGGGCGAGCGCTCGCTGCGCCTCCCTCGCCTGAGGCTTCTCCACCACCGACCGCTCGAGCTCGGCGATCTCGTCGGGGCTGCGGAAGGTGAAGGTCCGAAGGTAGGCGACGACGTCGGCGTCGTCGGTGTTCACCCAGAACTGGTAGAAGGCGTACGGCGTCATCATGTCGGGAGCGAGCCAGACGGCGCCGCCCTCCGTCTTGCCGAACTTCGTGCCGTCGGACTTCGTGATCAGCGGGGTTGTCAGCGCGTGCGCGGTGCCGTGATCGGCCTTCCGGATGAGCTCGACGCCCGAGAGCAGGTTTCCCCACTGGTCGTTCCCGCCGGTCTGCAGCGTGCAGCCGTGCCGGCGGAACAGCTCCAGGTAGTCCATCCCCTGCAGGATCTGGTAGCTGAACTCGGTGAAGCTGATGCCCTCCTCCGAGGCGAGGCGGCGCGCCACGGTGTCCTTGGCCAGCATCGTCCCGAGGCGGTAGTGCTTGCCGATGTCCCGCAGGAAGTCGATGGCCCGCAGGTCGCCCGTCCAGTCGAGGTTGTTCACCAACGTGGCTGGGTTCTCCCCGTCCAGGTCGAGGATCCTCGAGATCTGCTCCCGCAGCCGCTCCACCCACGCGGCCACGGTCTCCTTCGTGTTGAGGACCCGCTCCCCCGACATGCGTGGATCACCGATCATCCCCGTCGCGCCGCCCACCAGCGCGAGGACCCGGTGGCCTGCGAGCTGCAGGTGCCGCAGGAGGATGAGCTGCACGAGGTTCCCGTGGTGCAGGCTCGGCGCCGTCGGGTCGAACCCGCAATAGACGGTGACCGGCCCGGCGGACAGGGCCTCGCGCAGGGCCTGCTCGTCGGTGGTCTGGGCCAAGAGCCCTCGCCACGCCAGCTCGTCCAGGATGTGGGTCACCCGACGTCTCCTCTTCTCCCCGCCCGTCGGTACGGCCCGACGGCGCACGGCACAGTCTGCCGCCTCTCGGCGAGGCGGACGCAGGTCATTCGCCCGGCGGACGGCGACGGCGCGGGACCGCCGCCCGATAGGCCGAGACCGTCGGCTCACCGGCGAGCCAGAACCGCCACGGGTGCGCCTGCGCGTCGCCGCCGACGCCGGACACGCCGACGCGCGGACCGGTGACCCACTCTCGGGCCGGACGAGCGGCACGGATCAGGTGCACCGGGCCCGGCGAGCGCGCCTCCCCGACGACGTCGGCACCGTAGAGGTCGAGGGTGATGCCGAGGGCGTCGGCGAGCCGCGCCGGACCACGCGCGAGGTCGACGTCGGTGCGCACCACGCCACGGCGGCGCCGACGTTCCCGGGCGAGCTCGACCCCCTCGACCACCTCGCCGGCGCGGAGCAGCACGGCCGACGCCCTGCCCGCCGCGCCGGTCACGACGTTCGCGCACACGTGCAGACCGAGGTGGCGGTAGACGTACAGGTAGCCGGCCGGGCCGAACATCACGTCGTTGCGCGGCGTGCGACCGCGGAAGGCGTGCGACCCCGGGTCCGCCTCGCCGTCGTACGCCTCGACCTCCGTGAGCCGCACCGTCACGACCCCGTCGGGAAGCCGGGTGGTCATGAGCGAGCCGAGCAGGCGCGGAGCCACCTCGAGGACCGGAGCGGCGAGCCAGCCGCGGGCCGCCGGCGCCTCGTCGATGTCCACGCGGACACCCTCGCACGGAGCGCGCCCGGACACCTCAGAAGGACGCGGGCGCGGTGCCGTCGACCACGACGTCCGCCCGTTCGCGGGTGCCCTCCCGGGCGAACTCCGCCGCCTCCGCGGACATCCACGCGAGCCAGTGCTCCCTCTGCTCGGCACCGTCGCGGGCCAGACCACGCGCCAGGCGCACATCCTCGGGCGCATCGACGAAGACCCGGACGGCTGCCCGGTCGTCGACGGCCCGCGGGGCGCTCCCGCACCCCTCGAGCACGAGCACGTCCGGACACGGGACGTCCACCCACGCGGCGAACGCACCGGCGAGCCAGTCGTAGCGGTGGAAGCGGGCCGTGCGGCCCTCCGCGAGCGGGCGCAGCACCTGGTCCTCCACACGCGCCCAGACGCCGCCCAGCCCGGACCAGCCCTCGTAGAGGTCGTCCATGTGGACCACTTCCACGTCCATGGTGTGCCGGCCGGACAGCCGCGCGGCGACCGCGGCGGCGAGCGTCGACTTCCCCGCGCCGGCGGGCCCGTCGATGCACACCAGGCGGACCGGCCCGAGTCGCGGCGGCGCCTCGAGGACGCGCGACGCGAGGCCCGCGACGTCGGCGGGGACTCCCTGAGGCATCCCGGCAGTATCGCTCGGCCGGCGGCGCCGGTCCGCCCGGCGCGCGGCGCGGAGCGCCCGTCAGCTCGGCGGCGCGCGCAGCTCCCGCACCCGCTCGACCATGGCGTCGAGCTCGGCACGGTAGCGCTCGAGGATCGAGGCCTCCCTCTCCGCGAGCACGTCCGCCCGCACGCCGTACCACCCGGACTCCTCGCGACACGCCGCATCAGCCACGGCGACCTCGACCTCGAACCGCTGCAGCTCGGCGAGCTCCGTCGGGAACCGCTCCTTGAGCTCCGCGTAGGGCACGGCCAGCGACAGGGACGAGGCATTGGTGCGGTCGGTGACGAGCGCGGCGGCGTCGGGCACGACCGCGAGGCCCGGGTAGCCGGCGTCCGCCATGCAGTCCGCCCAGGCCGGTTGCGTCGCCGCGATGCGCGGGTCGTCGTCGACCCACCAGATCTCCTCCCGGATCGCGTCCTGGACCGGTCTGAACTCCGCCGTCAGCGCCGCCTGGGGGAAGACGGCGGCGTTGGCCCGGGCGTAGCAGCCCGCCTCGTCCGGCGGGAGGTCCGCCGGGTCCTCGTCGGGCACCGGGTCGCGGCCGAAGAGCGCCAGCCGGTACTGCTCCTGCGCGTCCGGCGCGAGGCCGTACAGGTAGGCGTTGTTGAAGTCCGCGGCCGGGTCGTCCCCGGGCGCCGCCGAGAAGCGCATCGGCGGGACGTCGGGGCCGTACGCCTCGGTGGTGTCCCCGTAACCGAACTCCGCGGCGTAGGCGGGCGTCAGCTCGGGCACCACGTACTGGGGCGGCGCCTGCGTGGGCCGGTACTCGAAGCCCAGCTCCGCCATGCAGGCCGCTACCTGCTCCTGGGTGGCGTCGTGGTCGGCGACCCAGGTCTCGGCGTCGACACTGCCGAAGATCTCGTCGAGGTAGGCGTCGAGGACCCCGGTCGGATCCGGGCTCGGGGCAGGATCCGCCCTGCTGCACCCGGCCGCGGCACCCACCGCCGCGACCACCAGCACGGCCGCGGCCCAGCGCGTCCGCGGCGTCGCGGAGCTCCCTCTCATCACACCCTGGTCGACACCCGACGGGTGCCCCGGGTTGGGGTGGGGCCACCGGCGGCGACCCCGACCGTCACCGACCCGAGGTACCGATGAGCCCGCGCACCTCCGACACACGCGCCCGGGCAGCGGCGAGCTGCTCGGCCACCCGCACGGGCGCCGTCCCGCCGACGGCCGATCGCGACGCGAGCGAGCCCCTCACGGTGAGGACGTCGCGCACGGGCGGGCGCAGGTGCAGCGACACCTCCGCCAGATCGGCGTCCGAGAGGTCCCAGAGCTCGATCCCGCGGTCCTCGCACACCCGCACGCACGCCCCGGCCACCTCGTGGGCCTCGCGGAACGGGACACCCTGACGCACGAGCCACTCCGCGACGTCTGTGGCGAGTGAGAAGCCCTGCGGCGCCAGGTCCGCGAGGCGGGCCGCGTCGAACTCCAGCGTCGCCACCATGCCGGCCACGGCGGGGAGGAGCACGTGCAGGGTGTCGACCTGGTCGAAGACCGGCTCCTTGTCCTCCTGCAGGTCCCGGTTGTAGGCCAGCGGCAGGCCCTTGAGGGTCGCCAGGAGCCCGGTCAGGTCCCCGATCAGGCGACCGGCCTTGCCGCGGGCCAGCTCCGCCACATCCGGGTTCTTCTTCTGCGGCATGATGCTCGACCCGGTCGAGTACGCGTCCGCCAGCCGCACGAACCCGAACTCCCTCGTCGCCCAGATGACGACCTCCTCCGCGAGGCGCGAGAGGTCCACGCCGACCATCGCCGCCACGAACGCGAACTCCGCCACGACGTCCCGCGACGCCGTCCCGTCGATCGAGTTCTCCACCGGTCCGTCGAAGCCGAGGTCGGCGGCGACGGCCGCCGGGTCGAGGCCGAGGGACGAACCCGCGAGCGCCCCGGAGCCGTACGGCGAGCGCCCGGCCCGCCGGTCCCAGTCCAGCCAGCGTTCGACGTCGCGCAGGAGCGGCCAGGCGTGCGCGAGCAGGTGGTGCGCCAGGAGCACCGGCTGCGCGTGCTGCATGTGCGTCCGACCGGGCATCGGCGCGTCGGGATGGGCCGCCGCCTGCGCCAGGAGCGCATCGACGACGTCGAGCACCCCTCCCGCGAGCGCATGCGCCTCCTCACGCAGGTACATGCGGATCAGCGTCGCGATCTGGTCGTTCCGGGAGCGGCCGGCACGGAGGCGGCCGCCGAGGTCCGGGCCCGCTCGCTCGATGAGGCCCCGCTCCAGCGCGGAGTGCACGTCCTCGTCGTCGGGCGTCGGGCCGAAGGCCCCCGAGGCGACGTCGGCGCGCAGGCCCTCCAGGGCCGCGACCATGGCCGCGAACGCGTCGTCGTCCAGCAGACCCGCGCCGTGGAGCACGGTGGCGTGCGCGATCGAGCCACGCAGGTCGACGTCGGCGAGGCGCCAGTCGAAGTGCGTGCTCCGGGACAGGGCCACCAGGGCGTCGGCCGGTCCCCCGCTGAAGCGGCCGCCCCACAGGGCGCCCGACGGCGTGCCCGCCACGTCAGTCCGTCCCGACTTCCATCGCGGCGCTCTCGAGCGCCGACTCCTCGTCGCCCGCCACCGACGGGTTCTCCGAGATGACGGCGGCACCGCCCGAGGGCAGGGCGCCGAAGAGGGTCCCGTGCTCGACGAGCACCTGCCCCTGGTCGACCGGCTGCTGCGCGTACAGCTCGAGCTTGGCGCGCGAGTCGGCGATGTCGAGGTTGCGCATCGTCAGCTGACCGATCCGGTCCGTGGGACCGAACGCGGCCGACTCGGTCCGCTCCATCGAGAGCTTGTCCGGGTGGTAGGAGAAGCCGGGGCCGTCGGTGCGCAGGATCGTGTAGTCCTCGCCGCGGCGCAGGCGCAGCGTCACCTCGCCCGTCACGACCGAGGCGATCCAGCGCTGGATCGACTCCCGCACCATGAGGGACTGCGGGTCGAGCCACCGGCCCTCGTAGAGCAGGCGCCCGAGGCGCCGGCCCTCGTTGTGGTAGTTCGCGACCGTGTCCTCGTTGTGGATGGCGTTGACGAGGCGCTCGTACGCGATGAAGAGCAGGGCCATGCCCGGCGCCTCGTAGATGCCCCGCGACTTGGCCTCGATGATGCGGTTCTCGATCTGGTCGGACATGCCCAGGCCGTGCCGTCCGCCGATCGCGTTCGCCTCCCGGACGAGCGCCACCGGGTCGTCGAAGCGGACGCCGTCGATCGCGACCGGGCGGCCGCGCTCGAACCCGATCGTCACGTCCTCGGTCTCGATCGCCACGGCCGGGTCCCAGAACCGGACGCCCATGATCGGCTCCACGGTCTCGAGCGAGACGTCCAGGTGCTCGAGCGTCTTGGCCTCGTGCGTCGCGCCCCAGATGTTGGCGTCGGTGGAGTACGCCTTCTCGGCGCTGTCGCGGTAGGGGAGGTTGTGCTCCGTGAGGAACTGGCTCATCTCCGCACGACCGCCGAGCTCGGTGACGAAGTCCCTGTCCAGCCACGGCTTGTAGATGCGCAGGGACGGGTTCGCCAGCAGCCCGTAGCGGTAGAACCGCTCGATGTCGTTGCCCTTGAAGGTCGAGCCGTCGCCCCAGATCTCGACGTCGTCGGCCTGCATGGCGCGCACCAGCAGCGTGCCCGTCACCGCGCGCCCGAGCGGGGTCGTGTTGAAGTACGAGCGGCCCGCGCTGCGGATGTGGAACGCCCCGCACGCGAGCGCGGCCAGCCCCTCCTCCACCAGGGCGGCCTTGCAGTCCACCGCACGCGACAGCTCCGCGCCGTACAGCATCGCCCGGCTCGGGACCTGGTCGATCTCCGGCTCGTCGTACTGGCCGAGGTCCGCGGTGTAGGTGCACGGGATCGCGCCGCGATGCCGCATCCACGCCACGGCGACCGAGGTGTCCAGCCCGCCCGAGAAGGCGATGCCCACACGCTCGCCGACCGGCAGCTCCGTCAGAACCTTGCTCACGTGTCATCCCTCATGTCTCGTGCGGACTCGCGGCTGCCCGCGAGGTCTAGGAACCGTTGCGCGACCGCCTGGCCGCCGGCCTCGTTGCTGATCACCAGGACCGTGTCGTCCCCGGCGATCGTGCCCAGCACCCCCGGCATCACCGAGTGGTCGATCGCGGAGGCGAGGAACTGCGCCGCGCCCGGCGGCGTGCGGAGCACGACCAGGTTGCCCGAGGCCTCGGCGGTGACGAGCAGCTCGGCGCACAGGCGGGCCAGCCGCGCGGCCAGCTGCTCCGTGTCCTCGATCTGCGGCGTGCGGTTGCCGCCCTCCCCCGGCACCGCGTAGGCCAGGGTCCCGTCCGGGAGGCGGATGCGAACCGCGCGGAGCTCCACGAGGTCGCGGGACAGCGTCGCCTGCGTCACGTGCAGGCCCTCGGCGGCGAGCACCGCGGCGAGGTCGCCCTGCGACCTGACGGGCTCGCGCACCAGGGCGCGCACGATCGCCGCGTGCCGGGCCGCCTTGGTGGGCGGGACCAGGCCGGCGGTCGTCGCGCCGTCTCCGCCGGTCACACGCGCTCCAGGAGCCAGCTCAGGACGGCCTTCTGCGCGTGCAGGCGGTTCTCCGCCTCGTCGAAGATCACCGACTGCGGGCCGTCGAGGACCTCGGCCGTCACCTCCATGCCGCGGTACGCCGGCAGGCAGTGCAGGACGACGGCGTCGGGCGCCGCGGTGGCGAGCAGGGCCGCGTCCAGCTGGTAGGCCCCGAACAGCGCCACCGCCTCGTCCTTGGAGGTCTCGTCGCCCATGGAGACCCACGTGTCGGTCGCGACCGCGTCGGCTCCCGCAACCGCCGCGGCGACGTCCGACGTGACCAGGACGGACCCGCCCGTCACGGCCGCGATCGCCTCGGCCGCGGCGACCACCTGCGGGTCCGGCACGCGCGCGGTCGGGGTGCCGATGCGCACGTGCATGCCGGCCGTCGCGCCGCCCAGCAGGTAGGACTGCGCCATGTTGTTCGCGCCGTCGCCCACGTACGCGAGCGTCTGGCCCGCGAGCGCCGCCACCCCGCCGCGGTGCTCCGCGATCGTCTGGAGGTCGGCGAGGACCTGGCACGGGTGGAACTGGTCGGTGAGGGCATTCACCACGGGCACCCCAGCGAGCGCCGCCATCTCCTCGATGCGAGCCTGCTCGTAGGTGCGCCAGACGATGGCGGCGACCTGCCGACCGATCACGCGGGCGGTGTCCGCGACGGACTCCCGCACGCCGATCTGCGCAAGCTTGCCGTCCACCAGCATCGGGTAGCCCCCGAGCTCGGCCACGCCCGTCGCGAAGGAGAGCTGGGTGCGCAGGGTCGGCTTGTCCAGGAGGATCGCCACCGCGCGAGGGCCGTCCAGAGGGCGGACGGCGAAGCGGTCGGCCTTGAGGGCGATCGCGCGCTCGAGCACCTCCCGCTGCTCGGCGGGCGACAGGTCGTCGTCGCGCAGGAAGTGCCGCATCACGCCTCCTCGGGGGTCGGGAGCTGCGCGGGCAGGCCCGCGAGGAAGTCGACGAACGTGCTCAGCTGCTCCCACGTGATCACCAGGGGCGGCGCCAGGCGCAGGGCCGACGGCGTCACGGGGTTCACGATGAAGCCCGCCTCGAGCGCGAGGGCCGCGACACGAGCGGAGACGGGAGCGGTCAGCTCGACCGCCACCAGCAGCCCCGCGGCGCGCACCTCCTTGACGAGCGGTCCGGTGAGGGCCGCCGCGAGCCGGGCGCTGACCTCGCGCACGTGCGCGAGCACCCCGTCGCGCTCGATCACGCCCAGGGTGGCGAGCCCCGCGGCCGCCGCGACCGGGTTGCCGCCGAACGTGGTGCCGTGCTGACCCGGGCCGAGCAGCGTCGCCGCCCGCTCGTTCAGCGCCACGACCGCGCCGATCGGGAAGCCGCCGCCCAGGCCCTTGGCGAGCGTGACGACGTCGGGCCGGACGCCGCCGCCCAGGTCAGGCCGCTGGAAGCCGAACCACTCCCCCGTGCGCCCGATCCCGGTCTGCACCTCGTCCACGACGAGCAGCGCGCCGCACTCGTCGGCGAGGCGCCGCGCGTGCGCGAGGTAGCCCCCCGGGAGCGGCCGCACCCCGGCCTCACCCTGGACCACCTCGACGACCAGGGCCGCGACGTCGTCCGCCAGCGCGGCCTCGAGCGCCTCGGTGTCCCCGAACGGCAGGAACTCCACACCGCCGGGCAGCGGCTCGAAGGGCTCCCGGTACGCAGCCTTGTAGGTGAGCGCCAGAGCACCCATGCTCCGCCCGTGGAAGGCGCCCTCGAGCGCCAGGATCCGCGGCCGACCGGTGCGGCGGGCCATCTTCATGACCGCCTCGTTGGCCTCGGTGCCCGAGTTCGAGAAGAACACGCGCGCGCCGTCGTCGCCGCCGGTGAGGGCGATGAGGCGCTCGGCCAGGGCCACCTGGGTGGGCGTCGCGAAGATGTTGGAGACGTGGCCGAGGGTGCCCAGCTGAGCGCTGATCGCGGCGGTGAGGGTCGGGTGGGCGTGGCCGAGCGCGTTCACGGCGATGCCCGCGAGGAGGTCGAGGTACCGGCGGCCGTCGGCGTCCCACACGTAGACGCCCTCGCCGCGGACGAGCACCCGCTTCGGGGGGCCGAACGTGTTCATGAGCGCGCGTCCGTAGCGCTCCGTCCACTCCGCGCCGGTGCCGGTGAGCTCGGCGCCGCCGGGCTGCTGCAGGGTCGTCACGCGCCACCTCCGGGCCGTGCGACGCGCAGGGCGCCGCTCGTCAGGTCGTCGGGAAGAACCATGGTGCCGACGCCGCGCTCGGTGAAGACCTCCATGAGGACCGAGTGCGCCTGCCGGCCGTCGACGACGTGCGCCTGCGGGACGCCGCCCCGCACGGCGCGCAGGCACGCCTCCATCTTGGGCACCATGCCGGACTCCAGGCGGGGCAGGAGCTCCGCCAGGGCCGAGACCCGGATGCGGCGCGCGAGGGAGTCGCGGTTGGGCCAGTCCGTGTAGAGGCCCTCGACGTCGGTCAGGATGATGAGCTTCGTCGCACCGAGAGCGACGGCGAGCGCGGCCGCGGCGGTGTCCGCGTTGACGTTGAGGACCTCCGTCGGGTCCTCGATGTCCGGCGCGACGGTGGAGACCACGGGGATGCGACCGGCGTCGAGCAGGTCCTTCACGGCGCGCGGGTCCACCTCCACCACGTCGCCGACGTGGCCGACGTCGACCGGCCGACCGTCCACCACGGCCATCCTCCGCCGCGCGCGCAGCAGGCCGCCGTCCTCGCCGGAGAGACCGACCGCGTAGGGGCCGTGGGCGTTGATGAGGCCCACGAGCTCGCGGGAGACCTGGCCGGTGAGGACCATCCGCACGACGTCCATCGACTCCGGCGTGGTGACGCGCAGGCCGCCCTTGAACTCGCTGGCGATGCCCAGGCGCGACAGCATCGAGGAGATCTGGGGACCGCCGCCGTGCACGACGACGGGATGCAGCCCGCAGAGCCGCAGGAAGACCATGTCCTGGGCGAAGGCGCGCTTGAGGTCGTCGTCGACCATCGCGTTCCCGCCGTACTTGACGACGAAGAGCGCGCCGCTGAAGCGCTCGAGCCAGGGCAGCGCCTCGACGAGGACCGCCGACTTCTGCGCCGGAGTCAGGTCCGCGACCACCTCGGCGATGTCGGCGGCGGCGTCGGCGGGGATGTGCTCGGTCATGTCGTGTACGCGCTGTTCTCGTGGACGTAGCCGTGGGTGAGGTCGTTGGTCCAGACGGTGGCCCGCGCGTCGCCGGCGTGCAGGTCGACCTCGACGTGCACCTCCCGCTGCGCGGCCATGTCGACCAGGTGCCGGTCCTCGAAGGCACCGCCGGCCCGGCACACCTGGACGCCGTTGAAGGTGACGTCGAGCTGCTCGGGGTCGAACGCCGCCACGTCCTCCGGCACCGTGCCGACCTGCGCGAGGATGCGGCCCCAGTTCGGGTCGTTGCCGAACACGGCGGCCTTGACGAGGTTGGAGCGGGTGACCGCCCGCGCGACCGCCACCGCGGCGTCCTCCGTCTCGGCGTTCACGACGGTGACGGCGATGTCGTGCGTGGCGCCCTCGGCGTCGGCCACCAGGGCGCGGGCGAGCGCGGCGCACGCCTCCGTGACCGCGGACGTGAGCTCCTCGCGACCGACGCGCACGCCGCTCGCCCCGGACGCCATCAGGAGCACGGTGTCCGACGTGGACATGCACCCGTCGGAGTCGATGCGGTCGAAGGTGCCGCGGGTGGCGGCCCGCAGCGCCGCGTCGGCGTCGGCCTGGTCCACCGAGGCGTCGGTGGTGAGGACCACCAGCATCGTGGCGAGCGCCGGCGCCAGCATGCCCGCGCCCTTCGCCATGCCGCCGACCGACCAGCCGTCGCGCTCGACGTGGACCGTCTTCGGCACCGTGTCGGTCGTCATGATCGCCTGGGCGGCGTCGGGGCCGCCCGTCGCGCTGAGCCGCGGCGCGATGGCGTCGATGCCCGCGAGCAGGACGTGCTGGATCGGCCGCTCGCCGATGATCCCGGTCGAGCAGACGACGACGTCGCCGGGCGAGATCCCCAACGCCTCGCCCACGCGGTCGGCCGTCTTGTGCACGTCCTCGAAGCCGCCGGGACCCGTGCACACGTTGGCCGAGCCGGAGTTGAGCACGACGGCGTGCACGACACCGTCGCGCACCACCTGGCGCGACCAGAGCACCGGAGCACCGACGACGCGGTTCGTGGTGAAGACGGCCGCGCCGACGTGCTCGGGGCCGTCGTTGACGACGAGCGCGAGGTCCGGCCTGCCGGACGGCTTCAGTCCGGCGGCCATGCCGGCGGCACGGAAGCCGGCGGGTGCGGTGACGCTCACGGCGCGACCCCCGTCACTGTCAGGCCCCGGGTCTCGGGCAGACCGAGGGCGATGTTCATGGACTGCACCGCCGCGCCGGCGGTGCCCTTCACGAGGTTGTCGAGGGCGCACACGGCCACGACGGTGCCTGCCCGCTCGTCGACCGCCACCTGCACGAGCGCGGTGTTGGCCCCGACCGTCGCGGCCGTGGTCGGCCACTCGCCCGCCGGGAGGACCTCCACGAAGGGCTCCCCCGCGTACGCCTCGACCCAGGCGGCGCGCACGTCGGCGGCCGTCGCGCCCGGCGCGAGCGGCGCCGTGGTGGTCGCGAGGATCCCGCGGGACATCGGGACCAGGACCGGGGTGAAGGACACGCGGACGTCCGGCGATCCGGCCGAACGGAGGTTCTGCTCGATCTCGGGGACGTGCCGGTGGACCCCACCGACGGCGTAGGGGGCCGCCGAGCCCAGCGCCTCGGACGCGAGCAGGTGCGGCTTGAGGGCCTTCCCGGCGCCGGAGTACCCCACGGCCAGGACGGCCACGAGCGCGCCCGGGTCGACCAGGCCGGCGGCGACGCCGGGCTGCATGCCGAGCGTGACGGCGGTGACGTTGCAGCCAGGGACGGCCACGCGGCGCGCCCCGCGCAGGGCGTCGCGCTGCCGACCCGTCGGGGTGATGAGCTCGGGCATGCCGTAGGGCCACGTGCCGGCGTGCGGGGACCCGTAGTACGCCTGCCAGGCGGCGGGGTCGGCGAGCCGGTGGTCGGCCCCGCAGTCCAGCACCAGGGCCGCGTCGCCCAGCGCGGCAGCGATCGGTGCCGAGGTGCCGTGCGGCAGCGCGAGCACGACGACGTCGTGGTCGGCGAGCACCTCCGGCGAGGTCTCCTGGATCACGCGGTCGGCGAGGCCGCGCAGGTGGGGCTGGTGCACGCCCAGCCGGTCACCGGCGCTCGATGCCGCCGTCAGTGCCCCGATCTCGACGTCCGGGTGACCGGTCAGGAGCCGGAGGACCTCGCCGCCGGCGTACCCGCTCGCGCCTGCCACGGCCACCCGGATTCTCATGTGCATGAATATACACCCGACTGCATGACGCGGAAGCGCTTTTCCGGTGGCTCCGGCGGGTCGCGGCGCCGCCGGCGGTCAGGACGCCTGCGCGACGGCGGTCGCCAGCGCCGCCACGTAGTCCGCCAGGCCCCAGGTGAGCGACAGCGCCGTCGGCGGCGAGACCGAGGCCACGAAGGACTGGCCGACCACCCCGGCGACGGCGCCCCGCTGCACCTGCGGCATCGCGCCCGCGGGGGCCGACGCCAGGAACGCGTCGAGGTCCTCCTGCGTGTCGGCGTACGCCACGAGCACGTCGGAGGTCAGCGCGTCGAGCTTCTCGTGGCTGAGCGTGTAGTAGAAGGTCGACTCCCCCGTGTCGAGCTCTCCGACGCTCGGCGCCGTCGTGAAGCCGAGCGCCTCCGTGAACTCCACCCGCGGATCAGCCGGCGTGTAGACGTAGAAGGTGTCACCGGTGTCCCACACCTGGGCCACCGTCACGCCCTGGAACTCCGGGTGCGCGGCCGCCTGCTCGGCCACCGCGTCGTCGATGCCGGCGAGCACCTCGTCGGCCTGGGCGGACCGGCCCAGCGCCGTGCCCGTCGTGGCGATGACGTCTCGCCAGGGCGTCGCCCAGGGCTGGTCGGGGTAGGCGACCGTGGGGGCGATCGCGCTCAGCACGTCGTACTCCTCGGCGGTGATGCCCGAGTAGGTCGCGAGGATGAGGTCCGGGTGGGCGGCGGCGATCGCCTCGACGGGAGCCTCGGCGGAGTCGGGCAGGATCGTGGGGGTCGGCGCGCCGAGCTCGCTCAGCCGGTCGGCCACCCAGGGCAGGACGCCGTCGGCGTTCCCCCCGTACGCCTGGAAGGGGATGGCCACCGGCACGACGCCGAGGGCCAGCGCCGCGTCGGCGCTGCCCCATCCCCAGGCCACCACCCGCTGGGGCTCCGCAGGGATCTCCGTCGCCCCGAAGGCGTGCTCGATGGTGACAGGGAAGCCCCCCGAGGGCTCGGACGTGCCGCCGGCGGCCGGGCTCGTGGCCGCCGGGGCGCCGGGTTCGTCACCACCGCCGGAGCATGCCGCCAGCGCGAGGCTGGCCGTGGCGGCGAGGAGGAGCAGTGATCGAACGCGGCGCATCGCGGCCTCTCAGGTCGTGGCGTGCAGGACGCGAGCCGGGCTGCGTCCTTAGGTAAGCCTTACCTTACCCTGCCGCCGGTGCCGCTTCGGTCGCGACCCCGCGCGGAACGATCAGCGGGCCGCCCGTGACCGGGTCCGGCACCACCAGCGCCTCGAGGCGGAACGCCGCACGCAGCACCTCGGGTGTCACCACCTCGCTCGGCGCGCCCTGTGCGACCAGATCGCCGTCCGCCATCACGACCAGGTGGTCCGCGTACCGGGCCGCCAGGTTCAGGTCGTGCAGCACCATGACGACGGTCGTCCCGCGCTCCCGGTTCAGCGCGGCGAGGAGCTCGAGCACCTCCAGCTGGTGAGTGAGGTCCAGGAACGTCGTCGGCTCGTCCAGGAGGAGCACGTCCGGGTCCTGCGCCAGGGCCATGGCGATCCACACGCGCTGCCGCTGACCGCCGGAGAGCTCGGCGACGTCGCGCTCGGCCAGCTCCGACGTCGCCGTCGCCCGCAGCGCCGCCGCGACGACCTCGTCGTCCTCGGGCGACCAACGGCGCAGCCAGCCCTGGTGGGGATACCTGCCGCGGGCCACCAGGTCGGCGACCGTGATGCCGTCCGGCGCGATCGGCTGCTGCGGGAGGAGTCCGACCGCGCGCGCCAGGCCCCGGGCGGACATGCCGGCGACGTCGGCGCCGTCCAACGTGACCACCCCGCCCAGCGGGCGCAGGGCGCGGGACAGCGCGCGCACCAGCGTCGACTTGCCGCAGGCGTTCGCCCCGATGACGACTGTCGTCCGGCCGGCCGGCACGGCCACCGTGAGCCCGTCGAGCACGACCTCGTCGCGGTAGCCCGCCCGCAGGCCGTGCGCCGCCAGGGTGCGCGGTGCGTGCGCGGCAGGTCCCGTCGTCGCGGTCATCGCCGCTCCCCTCGTCGTAGCAGCCAGAGCAGGTAAGGCGCACCCACGAGACCGGTCACGACGCCGGTCGGCAGCACGGCCCCCGGGAGCGCGTGCTGGGCGACGACGTCGGCCAGGAGGACGATCGCCGCGCCGGTCGCCGCCGTCGCCACGAGGGCCGGCGAGCCCGTGCCCACCGACCGCCGGGCGAGCGGCGGGGCGGCCAGGGCGACGAACCCGACCGGGCCGACGACCGACGTGGCCGCGCCCACCAGGCCAACGGCCACGAGGACGAGCAGGAGGCGCGAGACCGCCGGGACGCCCAGGCCGCGCGCGACCTCGCCCAGCTGGAGCACGCGCAGGCGGCGGGACAGCGCGGCCAGGCAGCACGTCCCGACCGCCAGGGCGACCCCCACGACGGTGACCTCGCCCCAGCGGGCCGCACCCAGGCTGCCCACGGTCCAGACCAGGGCCCCTTGCGCCTGGCGCACGCCGGACCGCGTCAGCAGGTAGCCCACGACGGCCGAGCAGAGGAACGCGACACCCACCCCCGTGAGCAGGAACCGCTGGCCGGCGTCCCGGCCCCGGGAGACCAGGTGGAGCACGGCCGCCGCGCAGGCCGCCCCGGCGAAGGCGGCCCCGCTCACGGCCGGGCCCGACCAGCCCAGGACGAGCAGGGCAGCGACCGCCGCGACGCTCGCGCCGCCCGTCACCCCGAGGATGTCCGGACTCGCGAGCGGGTTGGCGAAGAGCACCTGGAAGACGCCGCCGGCCAGGGCGAAGCAGGCGCCGGCGAGGACCGCCAGCGTGGCCCGCGGCAGGCGCAGGTCCCAGACGACCGTGCGGTCGAGCGCGGTCCCGTGGCCGGTCAGGGCCGACCAGAGGGCGCCAGGGTCCAGCCGGTAGTCGCCCAGCGCGAGGGCGAGAGCCCCCGCCGCCGCGACGACGACGAGCACGACGAGCGTGACGCGGACCTCGCGCGCCCGGTCGCGACGCCGGATGGCACGGACCCTGCGCTCACCCTCCCCCGGCTCGGGGCGGGCGTGCGCGCGGAGCGCACCGCGCCGGACGTCGAGCGCCGTCACGGCCGCACCACCCGCGAGCGCTGGACGAGCACGATGAGCGCCGGTGCGCCGACGAACGCGACGACCAGACCCGCGGCGACCTCGCCGGGCGGGGCGACGAGGCGACCGACGACGTCGGCCACGAGCAGCAGGGCCGCCCCGCCCGGCACGGCGAGCGCCAGCAGCCGCCGGTGGTCCCCCCTGGCCAGAGGCCGGACGAGGTGCGGCACGACGAGGCCGACGAACACCACAGGACCCGCCAGGGCCGTCGCCCCGCCGCTGAGGAGCACCACCGCGACGACGACGAGGCCCCGGGCCAGCCCGACGTGCAGCCCCAACGCGCGCGCGGCGTCGTCGCCGAGGGCCAGCAGGTCGAGCGCGCGCGTCGCGACGAGGGCGAGCACGAGCCCGGCGAGGACGAACGGCGCCAGTACCGAGACGGCGTCGGGCCCCCGGGCGGTGAGCGAGCCGGCGACCCAGAAGCGGTAGGCGTCGAAGGCGCGCACGTCGGTGACCGCGACGACGGTGATGAGGGAGGTCAGACCAGCGGTGAGGGCCGCGCCGGCGAGCGCGAGGCGGCCGGGCGACGCCGCGCGGCCCGCCACCAGCTGGACGC
>JAEWYD010000216.1 GCA_023462275.1 Actinomycetes bacterium | reverse complement strand
GCGGGGGGGGGGGGGGCGCCGCCCCCACGCCGTGGTCTGTCGGCTACGTCAGTACTGCCGGTCGGGCAGCGCGTCCTCGGCCGCCTGGGGCGAGTCGAACGTGGTGCTCGGGACGATGATGTAGGACTCGACGTCCTCGCCGGCGAGGACCTTGTTGACGACGTCGACGGCCGTCTCGCCGAACAGCGGGTTGTACTCGGCGACGAAGCTGAGCCGGCCGGCCGCGAGGGCCTCGAGCGCGGGCTTGGTGCCGTCGATCGTGGCGATCTTGACGTCCTTGCCCGGGGTCAGCCCGGCCTCCTCGACGGCCAGGGCGGCGCCCAGGCCCATCTCGTCGTTCTGCGCGAAGACGAGCTGGATGTCGTTGTTGTTGGCCCGCAGGACCGTCTCGAAGACGCTCTTGGCCTCCTCGGTCGACCAGTTCGCCGTCTGGGCCCCCACCTTCGTGAACTCCGGGTGGTCCTTCATGACGTCGTCCCAACCGCGGTTGCGCTCGTTGACGACACCGACGCCGGCCGGGCCCTCGAGCGTGAAGTACTTGCCGCCGTCGGGCAGGGCCTCGGTGGCCCAGGTGGCGACACCCTGCGCGACGACGAAGTTGTCGGGCGCGATGCGGGTCACGTAGAGGCTGGTGTCGTCCGGCTCGATGCCGCGGTCGATGAGGATGACCGGGATCTCGGCCTCCTGCGCGCGCTTGAGCGAGTCCTCCCAGCCGGAGCCCTCCGTGGCCGACAGCAGGATGACGTCCACACCCTCGTCGACGAACGACGTGAAGGCGTCGATCTGCGACTTCTGGTCCAGGTTGGTGGCCGGGGCGTAGCGAAGGTCGAAGCCCGCGTCCTTCGTGAAGGTGTCCTGGATGTTCTGCTCGTTGGCGGCCCGCCAGCCGCCCTCGGGGCCGACGGCAACGAAGCCGACGGTGACGAGGTCGCCGCCGCCACCGCCACCGCCCGCGCCACCGGTCTCGGACGAGCCGGCGTCGCCGTCGTCGCCCGAGCAGCCGGCGAGCGCGAGGGACAGCGCTGCCACCAGGGCCGCGCCGGCGGCCCACGTCTTGGTACGGAACATGCATCTCCTCCTTGAGAGGCGCCGGGACCTCGGTGTCCGACGACGCGACTGCACGTGCTGTGTGGTGGTGGCCGGGCGATACGTCCGGTCCACGTCGACCTCGGTCGGGCGCTGCCCCGCGCCGTCCCGCCCCGCCTCGCGCTCCGTGATAGCGCTAACACGCGGAATGTTACCGATACCACCCCGCGGGTCAAGGGTTTGGCACGGTGGACAGGTCACAGTTCGGCATCGGGCCGCACAGGCGCCAGACGGGGGCCCGGATCAGTCGTCGTCGCGACCGTCGGCGGCGATCATCTCGATGATCGTGTCCGCGCTGATCGCCGGCCCGTTGCTGACCTCGCCGATCTTGGCGCGGTCCTTCAGGACGATGATCCGGTCGCTGAGCCGCACGACGTCCTCCAGCTCGGAGGAGATGAAGACGACGGCCATCCCCTCGGTCGCCGAGCGTGCCACCTGCCGCAGGATCTCGACGCGGGACGAGACGTCCGCCCCCGCGGCCGGCTCGTCCAGGATCAGCACGCGCGGCCGCGTCGCGTGGAACATCGCGAGCGCGAGTTTGCGCTTGTTCCCGCCCGACAGGTGCTTGGCCCGCACGCCCGGGTCCGCGGGCGTGATGCGGAACGCCTCGAGGTAGACCGAGACCAGGGCCTGCTCCTCCTGGCGGGACAGCGGGTGCGTCCAGCCCCGCAGCGCCTGGAGCGCCAGCAGCAGGTTCTCGCGCACCGTGAGCTCACCGACCACCCCGCCGTCGTGCCCCTCGTCGCTGAGCAGCGCGATGCGGTGCCGCAGCGCCGCGCGTGGACCCGACATCGGCGTCGGCCGGCCCGCCACCCACGTCTCGCCGACGTCGCGCGTCTCCGCCGCGCCCAGCAGCAGGGCGAGCTCCGTGCGACCCGAGCCACGCAGCCCCGCCAGACCCACGATCTCGCCCGCATACAGCTCGAGGTTCGTCGGCGCGAACATGCCGCGCCGCCCCAGCCCCACCGCGCGGAAGACCGGCGGCCCCTCGGGGTCGCGCCGGTGCTCGCGGCGCTGCGACCCGATCGCCTGCAGGCTCGCGATGTCGCCGCCGAACATCGTGGAGATGAGCTCGGCGCGGTCCAGGTCGTCCGGCAGGAACTCCCCCACGAGCCGCCCGTCGCGCAGCACCGTGATCCGGTCGCTGATCGCGTAGACCTGCTCGAGGAAGTGCGACACGAACACGATCGCCACGCCCAGCCCGCGCAGCCGGCGGATCACCGTGAAGAGGCGCGCCACCTCGCCCTGGTCGAGGCTCGACGTCGGCTCGTCCAGCACGAGCACCCGCGGCCGCGCCACCATCGCGCGCGCCACCGCGACCAGCCGCTGCGCGGCGGGCGGGAGCAGTGCCAGCGGCGAGCGCGGGTCGAGGTCCTCCAGGCCGAGCTCGGCGAGCGTCTCCCGTGCCGCCGCGTGGGTCCGCCGCCAGTCGATGCCCCACCGGCCGCGCGGCTCGTTGCCGAGCATGACGTTTTCGCCCACCGTGAGGTTGCCGCACAGGCCGAGCTCCTGGTGCACGGCGGCGACGCCGGCGCGCTGCGCGTCCGCCACCCCCCGGACCCGCAGCTCCTCGCCGTCCAGGGTGATCGAACCGGCGTCGGCCGCGTAGACGCCGCTGAGCACCTTGACCAGCGTCGACTTGCCGGCCCCGTTCTCGCCCATCAGCGAGTGCACCTCGCCGGGGAAGAGCCGCAGGTCGACGTCGGTGAGCACGGGCACGCCGTCGAAGCCCACGCAGATGCCGCGCATCTCGACCAGCGGGCTAGGGGTGGGGGCCGCGTCCTTGGGGGCCCCAGCCGCGGGCCGGGTCGTCATCGCCCGGCCCTGGGTGGCGCCGACGAGCCGCGGACGACCAGCTCGGCCGGGAGCTTGGTGCGCTGCGGGATCTGCCTGCCCTCGATCGCGGCCTGGACCACCTCGACCGCCGCGCGCCCGAGGGCGTGGAAGTCCTGCCGCACGGTCGTGAGCGGCGGCAGGAAGTGCCGAGACATCGGCAGGTCGTCGAAGCCGACCACGCTGACGTCCTGCGGCACGCGGATGCCGTTCTCGTGCAGCCCGTGCACGACGCCGAGGGCCATCTCGTCGTTCGCGGCGAAGATCGCGGTGTACTCCGGCATCGTCGTCAGGCCGCGCGCGAAGTCGTAGCCGAAGTCCGCGGTCCAGTCGCCGACGACGATCGGGCGCTCGCGCATCCCCCACGACGCCGCGCGGGCGTGGAAGGCGCGCTCGCGGCTGCGGGCGTCGAGCCAGTCCAGCGGGCCGGCGAGGTGCAGCACGTCGGTGTGCCCGAGGGCGGCGAGGTGGTCGACGGCGAGGATCGTGCCGGCGCTCTGGTCGACGGTCACCGTGAGGAACGCGGGGTCGCGCTCGCCCTTGACCACGAGCACCGGCATCCCGACGTCGATCTTGCGGATCGCGGAGACGGACGACGACCGCGGCGCCACGACGCAGATCGCCTCGACGCCCTGGTCGGTGAGGTGCGCGACTGACTCCTCCGGCGTCAGGTGCGCCTCGTCGCCGATGGAGACCGACGTGACCGTGTACCCGGCCTCCCGCGCGGCCAGCTCGATCGCCCGCAGCGTGCTCGTGGGACCGAACTCCGACACGCTGTCGACGAGCACGCCGATGCGGCGCGTGCGCTGGGTGGCCAGGGCGCGCGCGGCCACGTTCGGCCGGTAGTTGAGCTCGCTGATGACGGCGAGCACCCGCTCACGGGTGTCGGGCAGCACCTTCGGCGAGTCGTTGAGCACCCGCGAGACCGTCATCGGGGAGACGCCGGCGCGGGTCGCGACGAGCCGGATGTTCGGCCTGCCCTGCGGCGTCGCGGCCACGGCTGCCTCCTCCTCGTCGCGCCGCCGTGCACTGCTGCGGAGCATATCCGGGCGCGCCGGGAGCCCGGGACGGCGCCGCGGCGGTGCGCCGTCCCGGGCGGGCCCGCACCGGGGCCGTCAGTCGGCCGGGTGGACGGAGACGACGGCCCAGGGCGGCAGCTCCACGTCGATCTCGAGGACCCCGGCGTCCGTCACCGTGAGCGTGCGCCGGTCCAGGCCGTCGGCCACGGCCCGCAGGTGCGCCTCGTCCGCCCGCGTCAGGTTGAGCGGCTCCCCCATGCGGTGCCAGGCCTCGGCGACGTTCCCGTGCTCCCAGTCGAGGGTCTCGACGAGGTAGGTCGCACCCGGCGCCAGGCCCTCGACGACGTGCTGCACCCGGCGGGCCGGGCCGACGTCCGCGAGCGCCCGTGTCTCGGCGTACCGGCGGGCCGAGCCCACCGGTCGCGTCCCCATCCCCTCGGGGTAGTTGACGAACACGGCGGCGACGGCGTCGGTTCGGCTGTCCCGCGTGAGGACGCCGTACGGCAGCGAGAGCAGCAGCCGGTCGCCGAGGCGCGCCAGGGCCGCCATGGCGTGGAAGGTCGGCTTGTGCAGGCCCTGCTCGTTGACGAGGCCGAAGCCGCCGTGGAACGGCCCGATGCCGGCGCCGCCCTCCTCGAAGACGTCGGTGAAGGTCCAGTAGGAGACGGAGTGCGCGAGGTCCGCGCACCGCAGGTAGGCGCGCGCGATGTAGGTGGCGGCGAACAGCGTGTCGTGGACGGCGTCGCGGCTCGACGGCGAGGTGGACCACTCGGTGATGTGCACCTCTGCGTCGGGGTACGCGCTGCCCGCGAGCAGCGCGGCGACCGCCTTGAGGTCCTCGGCGGTCGCGTCGACGTGCCGGCGGATCTCCCGCGCCTCCCCGTTGCCGCCGAACGCGATGTCGGTCGGGTACAGGTGCGTCGAGACGAAGTCCACGGGCAGGTCGCGCTCGGCGCACCACTGCAGGAACTCCTCGACCCACACCGGCTGCCAGTCGAGGGCGTCGACGTCCTCCGCCTCGTGCGTCGCGCGCTCGGCGGAGCGGTCGTGCGTCTCCCCGCGGTACCGGTCGTCCGGCACGAAGACGCTGGTGGAGGGCCCGCCGACGCGGAGCCCGGCGTCGACGGCCCGGACTGCCCGGACCGTCGCCTCGTAGAGCTCGAAGTACTGGGTGCGGGTGCCCGTCCAGAAGTACGGCACGAGGTTGGGCTCGTTCCACACCTCGAACGGCCACGTGCGGACCTCGTCGATCCCGTACCGCGCCACCCAGTGGCGGACGGTCGCGGTGACCAGCTCCGCCCAGCGGCCCATGTCGTTCGGCGGGCTGCAGTGCGCCTTCCACCAGAAGAGCGTCTCGGTCTGCGTGGCGAGCTCGCGCGGCATGAACCCCAGCTCGACGAACGGCCGGGCGCCGGCGTCGAGGATCGCGTCGATCACCTTGTCCACGTAGGAGAACGTGTGCACGGGTCGCGCCAGGGGCACGGGCGGGCCGAAGCCGCCGCCGTCGGACGCGCGGTACACGAACATGTCGTCGTGGAAGATCCCGTGGAAGCGGACGTAGCGGGCGCCGAGCACCGTGACCGCCTCGCGCAGGTGGGCCTGCCAGTCGGCCCGCAGGGCCTCGTTGGCGCGCCCGGCACCCACGCACTCGTTCCAGACGTGGCGCAGCGGGACCTCGGGCAGCTGCTGCCCGTCGACGGTCAGCGGCTGGGTGGCGTGCGTGTCGTTCACCGTGTCTGCTTCCTGCTCTGCGGCGGTCACGGGAAGGGCCCTGGCGGGTCCCGCGCAGCGACGAAACAGTTTCGCAATGCATCGCCGATATCGGGACGCTACCTGCGCGGCAAGGCTCGGTCAAGGTGGCGTCCGCGGACAGGCGTACCGCGCTGACCGGTTCAATAGTGGGCCTCCGGCGCGTGAGATGGTCGCACGGCAGGACCGCATCATCCGAAACTGTTTCGAATCTCGCGCACCGCCGACACCCTTGCCGATGCCCACTCCGCGGGCTACCGTCGCCGTCCACAGACCGATCTCGGGAGGCCGCTACGGATGGGACCACGCAGGGCTGCGCACCGGCGGGAGTCGACCGACCCTCCCCCGCCGGGCGCGCCACCGACGGCGGTCACCGCGCCCCTGCGGACGCGCACCTCGGCGCCCACGTGGGAGGAGGGCCTGGTGGCGGGCGGAGGGCGCATCGGGGTCGTGGTCCACGGCGACCCCGGCCGGCATGTCCTCGCCGTGACGCACGAGAGGTTCTTCGTCCCGGTCAACCCGCGGCCGCCCGCACCCGACCTGCGCCCCGTGCTGGACGACGTCCGCCGCGCGGTCGCCGCGGGCGACGCCGGCCGCGCCGGCGAGCTGCTGACCGCTGCCGTGCGCGCGAGCGGCTACCCCGACGGGCTCGTGTGGACCGACCCGCTCGGCATCTGCGCGACGCTCAGCGTGGTGACGGACGCCGCGCCAGGACCGCTCGAGCGGGAGGTCGACCTGGTCCGCGGCGAGGTGTCGGTCGGCTGGCGGGACGCCGAGGGCGGCCGCTGCACCCTGCGGGTGATCGCGCCGCGCGACGAGCCGGCGGTGTGGCTGGCCCTCGAGGCGGACCACGGGCTGGCGGCCCGCCTCGAGCTGGCGCTCGGCGGTGCCCAGGAGACGGCGCTGGACACCGGCGTCCCCGACGC
>JAEWYD010000215.1 GCA_023462275.1 Actinomycetes bacterium | reverse complement strand
CCGTGCGCGCCCCCGGCAGCACTGGCGCCGTCGCGCTCACCGTGCTGCCCGCCGTCGTGCTCGCCGAGCTGCCCGCCGTCGTGCTCGAGGGCGCCGGCGCGGTCGACGGCGGCCGCACGCAGCCGGGAGACGATGACCGCGCCGAACGCGATGCCCGCTGCCACGATCGCGATGCCCAGCCGCACCACCTGGTTGGCGTCCTCGGCGACGCTGAGCTGCACGACCGCCGGGGCGATGAGCAGTGCGACGAGGTTCATCACCTTGATGAGCGGGTTGATCGCCGGCCCGGCGGTGTCCTTGAACGGGTCGCCGACGGTGTCGCCGATGACGGTCGCCGCGTGGGCCTCGGAGTTCTTCCCGCCGTAGCGGCCGTCCTCCACGATCTTCTTCGCGTTGTCCCAGGTGCCGCCGGAGTTCGCGAGGAACACGGCCATGAGGACGCCCGCGCCGATCGCGCCCGCGAGGAACCCGGCGAGCGGCCCGACGCCGAGCCCGAAGCCCACGGCGATGGGGGCGAAGGCGGCGAGCAGGCCCGGCGTGGCGAGCTCGCGCAGCGAGTCCCGCGTGCAGATGTCGACGACGCGCCCGTAGTGCGGGCGGGTGGTGCCGGCCATGATCCCGGGCATCTCGCGGAACTGGCGCCGCACCTCGAAGACGATCGCCCCGGCCGCGCGAGTGACGGCGTCGATCGCCAGGCCGGAGAACAGGAACACCGTCGCCGCGCCGAGGATCACGCCCACGAGCGTGATCGGCGAGATCACCTCGTACGACACCATGGCCAGCGCGGTCGGCGTCGTGTTGATCGCGTCGCCGAGCGTCGCGACGGCCTGCCGCACCGCATCGGTGTACGAGCCGAACAGCGCCGTGGCGGCGAGCACCGCCGTCGCGATCGCGATGCCCTTGGTGATGGCCTTGGTGGTGTTGCCGACGGCGTCGAGGTCGGTGAGCACCTGGGCCCCGGCGGCGTCGATGTCGCCCGACATCTCGGCGATGCCCTGGGCGTTGTCGCTCACCGGCCCGAAGGTGTCCATCGCCACGATGACGCCGACCGTCGTCAGCAGGCCGCAGCCGGCGAGCGCGATGAGGAAGAGCGCGAGCGTGATCGAGCCGCCGGAGATGAGGAAGACGCCGCAGATCGCGGCCGCGATGATCCCCGCGGTGTAGACGGCCGACTCGAAGCCGACGCCGATGCCCGACAGGACGACCGTGGCCGGACCGGTCAGCGACGTGCGCGCCACGTGCAGCGTGGGCTTCGACGTCGTCCCCGTGAAGTAGCCGGTCACCCACAGGATGACGCCGGCGAGCAGGATCCCGATCACGACGGCGAGCGTCGCGACCACGCGCGGGTCGGCGACGTGGTCGGCGAGGGACTCGCTCACGCCGTCGAGGTCCGTGAACGACGACGGCAGGTAGACGAAGGCCGCGACGGCGGACAGCACCGCCCCGACCAGAGCGGCGAGGTAGAAGCCGCGGTAGATGGCCGCCAGCCCGCTCTCGCCCTGGCGGACGCGCGTGAGCAGCACGCCGAGCGCCGCGGTCACGGCGCCGATCGCGGTGACGATCAGGGGGAATACGAGGCCCTGCTCGCCGAACGCCACCTTGCCGAGGATCAGGGCGGCGACGAGCGTGACGGCGTAGGACTCGAAGAGGTCCGCGGCCATGCCGGCGCAGTCGCCGACGTTGTCGCCCACGTTGTCGGCGATCGTCGCGGGGTTGCGCGCGTCGTCCTCGGGGATGCCCTGCTCGACCTTGCCGACCAGGTCCGCCCCGACGTCGGCGGCCTTGGTGAAGATGCCCCCGCCCACGCGCATGAACATGGCGAGCAGCGCCGCCCCGAAGCCGAAGCCCTCGAGCACCGCGGGCGCGTCGCCGCGGTAGATGAGGACCACGACGGCGGCCGCGAGCAGGCCGAGGCCCACCACGGAGGTGCCGACGACGCCGCCCGTCCGGAAGGCGATGCGGGCCCCTGTCGCGCGCCCGTCGGCCTCGCCGGCCGCCGCCGCGACGCGCACGTTCGCACGCACGGCGAGCCACATGCCGAGGTAGCCGATCGCCGCCGAGAAGGCCGCGCCGACGAGGAAGAAGATCGACCGGCCGACGCGGATGCCCGCGTCGCCCGGCAGCAGGAACAGCAGACCGAACACCACCACGGCGAACAGCACCAGGGTGCGCAGCATGCGGTTGAGGTACGCCGCGGCGCCCTCCTGCACGGCCTGCGCGATGAGCTGCATGCGGGGTGTGCCCTCGTGGGCGGCCAGCACCTGTCGGCGCAGGACCACCGCGAAGGCCAGCGACGCGGCCGCGATCGCGGCGATGACGCTGACGGTGACGAGGCTCGACGTACCGAGCTCAGGCATCCGTCCTCCAAGTCGTCGGGACCCGGCTTCTTCGCCGGTCGTCGGGACCCGGCTTCAGTGCCGGTCGCCGAAGCCCGGCTTCACTACCGGAGGCGAGCGGGTTTAAGCCGCGGGAAGAGCGCAGTCTACGTGGGACGAGCGGTACTGCAACGGCTGGATCGATCATGGACGTCCGCGCACGCCGCCGCCACCGGTCGCAAGCACGACGACACGCACCTGGGCTCCCGGACCCAACGATCCGGGCCCGAGCAGCGTCATCCTTCGTGAGAGCGCGGGCACCGCACGCCGGCTCCATGGGCAGAAGGAGCATCGATGGCGGCGTGGGAGCAGGCCCTCAAGGACCTCGTCCGCACGCGCGGCACCGCGCTGGTGGGCTACGCCTACCTCCTGTGCGGCGACCGCCGGGAGGCCGAGGACCTGGTGCAGGACGCCCTCGTCAAGACGTTCGCGCGCGGCCGGGCCGGCACCCGCATGGAGAGCATGGAGGGGTACGTCCGCCGGGCGATCCTCTCGACCTACCTCGACGGCTTCCGGCGCCGCAAGCGGTGGGCCGCCGTCCGGCACCTGGTGGCCGTCGACGACGTCCGCACCGGACCCGAGACAGCGGTCGCCGCGCACGTGGACGTCCGTGCCGCGCTCGACGCCCTCGCCCCCCGCGAGCGCGCCTGCGTCGTGCTCCGGTACTTCGAGGACCTGACGGTCCCCCAGATCGCCGACGCCCTCTCGCTCGCCGAGGGCTCGGTCAAGCGCTACCTGTCGGACGGCGTCCGGCGCATCCAGGACCTGCTCGGGCCGGTCGACCTGCCCGAGACCCACGACGACATCCCCGTCGTCGCCACCACGAGCCCGATGGACCGGAGGACGCGATGAGCCTCGAGCCCCCCCGGACCGCGATGACCGACACCACGACGAACGACCGGAGGACGCGATGAGCCTCGACCTCGAGAACGCCCTCGCAGAGCTGGCGTACTCCGTGCACGACGACGCGCTCGCCGAGCGCATGAACGGCCGGGTGTACCGGATGGTCGCGCAGGTCCGGCGCCGGCGGGCCGCCCGCCAGACGGCGACCGGCGTCGCCAGCATCGGGGCCGCCGCGGCCGTCGTCGTGGGCGGCATGCAGCTGGCCGGGCAGGGCGACGGCTCGTCGCCCATCGGCACCCAGGAGCCCACCGAGCCGACGACGTCGGGCGCGCCCGCGCCGCGGCCCGCCGACTGGCCCGTCTGCGGCGACCCGGCCCCCGCCGCCACCACCGCGGCCGACCTGCAGCTGCTCCCGCTCGACGGCACGCCGGAGCGCCTCAGCGTCGCCTACGGGAACCCCGTCCCGGTGCCGTTCGTGCTGGCGAACCTGAAGTCGATGTCCGTATCCGCCTACTCGCCGGCCCAGATCGCCGTCGTGCAGGACGGCGTGGTGGTCGGCACCACCGAGGCGGACCCCGTGGCGCTGGGGCTCGCCCCGGGGGCGGACGCGACGCAGCCCGAGGTGGTGATCACCTCGTGCGGCGGGGACACCCCGCTCGGCGACGGCGACTACACCGTCGTGGCGGGGCTCGGGCTGCTTCTGGCTGACGGGCGGACGGCGACCGTGGTCAGCCCGCCCGTGGCGTTCGCGATCACCGGGGAGTCCGACGGCGTCCTCGGCACCGACGCCGAGCGCGAGGCGGCCCTCGCCGACCTGCTGGCGAGCGCCGCGCGGTCGACCACCGACTTCCCGGTCTGCGGGTCGGCGGTGCCGCCGGACGAGCCCACCCCGATCACCCCCACGCTGACGCTCGAGGAGCGCGAGTACATGCCGGGCGAGGCGTTCTCCGTCCCGGTCGCCGTGCAGGCCGGCCCGGACCTGCCGGGCACCGCGCAGGGGACGGCGAACCACCCCGTGATCGTGCTCGCGCGCGACGGCGTGGTGGTCGCCAGCCCGCTGGCGACGCAGGAGGCGATCCCCATCGACCTGGACGCCGACGGCACCGCCGTGATCCCCGCGGCGGCCGAGCTCGCCCTGTGCAGCCTCCCGGGCTCCGACGCCGGGAACGGGATCCTGCCGGCGGGGACGTACCAGGCCTACGCCGTCTTCACCCTCGCCATCAGCGCCCCCTCCGCTGACGGCCGCAGCGAGGTCCCGTGGGAGCCGGTCGTCGCCCGCAGCGGCCCGGTCGACCTGGTCCTCCGATGAGCGGGACCGCGCCCCGGGGCACGCAGCGGGCCGCCCGGCGGCTGCGCCGGCTGCAGCGGGTCGTGCCCTCCGTCGTCGCGACGGTCGCCGCCCTCGCCGGGCTGACCGGCGTCGTCCTCCTGGTCACCGCCGCCGCGATGCTCTAGCCCCGCCCGTCCAGCCGCCCAGCCGCCCAGCCGCCTAGCTAGCCGCGCGCCGACCAACGTTCCACGCGCGCCGCCCGTCATGGTTGTCGTCGGGCACATCGCCGGGCGGACGGCGCGGCAGAACGGGGCGAGGACGTGGCGGACGTGGCCGGCTGGGCCGAGGTGCTCGAGCACCTCGTCCGCGAGCGCCGGCCCGCTCTCGTCCGGTATGCCGCGCTCCTCACCGGCGGCGACCTGCGCGAGGCGGACGACCTCGTCCAGGAGGCGCTGCTGCGCACGTTCAGCCGCGGCCGCCCCCTGCGGGAGGTCGCCGCGGCGGAGGGCTACGTGCGGCAGGCCATCCTGCGCGCGTTCGTGGACGGCTACCGGCGCCGCCGGCACTGGCGCACGCTCCAGCACCTCGTCGCGATGCCCGACGTCGCGCCGCCGCCCGCCGCCGAGGACGCCGTCGACGTCCGCCGGGCGCTGGCAACCCTGCGCCCACGCCTGCGCGCGTGCGTCGTCCTGCGGTTCTACGACGACCTCACCGTCGCGGAGATCGGCGACCGCCTCGGCCTCGCCGAGGGCACGGTGAAGCGGTACCTGTCCGACGCCGTCGGGGAGCTCGAGACCCTCCTGGGGCCCCTGCCCGACGCGCGTGCGGAGATCAGCGTCGTCCAGCACGTCGGGTCAGGGCACGTCGGGTCAGGGGAGGTCGGCCGATGAGCGATCCGAGCAGCCTGCGCGGGCGCCTGCGCGCCGCGACCGACCTCGACCACCCGTCGGTGTCCGCGGACGCCCGCGGGGCGACGGCTCACGACGACGTCCTCGTGAGCATGCTGACGCGGGCCGTGCGTCGGCGTCGACGGGCACGGGCGGCCGCACTGTCCGCGGGCGCCGTCGCGGCGGTCGGCGCGCTCGTGGCGGGGGGCGTCGCCCTCGGT
>JAEWYD010000214.1 GCA_023462275.1 Actinomycetes bacterium | reverse complement strand
GTTCAGCCCGACCAGCTCGAACGCCGCCGCGAGGCGGCCGACCAGGGCAGGCAAGGTCCGGGTCCAGCGCTCCGGGCAGCGCCAAGGCCCGGCCGCCCCGCCGTAGCGGTAGGGGCTGTCCGGGGTCGGCGCCGTCCATTGCCGGCTCAAGCCGACGACGACGGCGCGCTCGCCGTCCGCCGCCCGCTGCCGCACCTGGCCGCCGGCACCCTCCCGACCGAGCCGTACGTCGTCCTGCACCCGGGCGCCTCGGTGCCCGCGCGCGGCCTCGCGGTCGAGCACGCGCAGGCCGTCGGGGTGGCGCTCGCGCGCGCCGGCTGGACCGTCGTCGTGACGGGCGGACCGGGGGAGCGGCGGCTCGCGACGGCGGTGAGCGCCGCCGTCCGGGCGGCGGGCGCGGTCGTGGACCTGGCCGGCCGCACGAGCCTCGCCGAGCTGGCGACGGTCCTGGCGGGGGCGGAGGTCGTCGTCGTCGGCAACACCGGACCCGCGCACCTGGCGGCCGCGGTCGGGACGCCGGTCGTGTCCCTCTTCTCGCCCGTCGTGCCCGCGGACCGCTGGGCCCCGTGGGGCCGGCACCGCCTGCTCGGCGACCAGGCGGCGGCGTGCGCGGGGACGCGGGCGCGCGAGTGCCCGGTGCCGGGCCACCCGTGCCTGTCCTCCGTGGCGCCGTCGGAGGTGGTGGCGGCGGTCGCCGAGCTGGCCGGGCCGGCCTCGGCGTGGCACCACCAGCTGGGGGTGGGCGCGTGAGGGTGCTGATCTGGCACGTCCACGGCTCGTGGCTGACGTCGTTCGTCGCCGGGCCGGACACCTACCTCGTGCCCGTGGTGCCCGACCGCGGCCCCGACGGGCGAGGCCTGGCCCGCACCTGGGACTGGCCGAACGCGCGGGAGGTCACGCCGGAGCAGCTGCGGGCGGCGGCGTCCGACGGCGCCACGTCCGACGGCGCCACGCCCGACGGCGCCGCGCCCGACGTCGTCGTACTGCAGCGGCCCGAGGAGATCGACCTGCTGGAGCGCTGGACGGGCCTGCGCGCCGGCGTCGACGTGCCGGCCGTGTACGTGGAGCACAACACGCCGTGGGGGGCCGACGGCGCGCGGCGGCACCCGGCGGTCGAGCGCCGGCACCCGCTCGCCGAGCGGTCGGACATCCCGGTCGTGCACGTGACCTGGTTCAACGCGATGGCCTGGGACTGCGGGTCGGCGCCGACCACCGTCGTCGAGCACGGCGTCCCCGACCCCGGGCCGCTCTACACGGGCGAGCGCGAGCGGATCGCCGTCGTCGTCAACGAGCCGGTGCGCCGCTGGCGCGTGACGGGCACGGACGTCGTCCTGGACCTTGCCGGGTTCGCCCCCCACTCCACCCCGACCCGAACCCCCACCTCCTCGCAGAGTGGAGCGAACGGCACCGACACGCCCGGCGTGTCGGTGCACTTCGCTCCACTGTGCGGAGGGGGGGAGAGCGCGGGCGGGCTGCCGGTCGAGGTGTACGGGATGGGCATGGCGGCGCTCGCCGAGCTCGCCCCGGACCTCGCCCCCCACCTGCACGACGACGTCCCGCAGGCGCAGATGCACGCCCGCCTCGCGCAGGCGCGGGCCTACCTGCACCCGTACCGCTGGACGAGCCTGGGGCTGTCCCTGCTCGAGGCGATGACGCTCGGCATGCCCGTGCTGGCGCTCGCGACGACCGAGGCGCCCGCAGCCGTCCCGCCCGGCGCCGGCGTCGTGAGCAACGACCCTGCCGTGCTGGCCGCGGCCGCCCGTCGCTGGCTGCACGACGCCGACGAGGCGCGCGAGGTGGGCCGGGCCGCGCGCCGGCACGCGCTCGACCACTACGGCCTGGACCGGTTCGTGTCCGACTGGCAGAGGGTGCTGAAGGAGGCGACATGAGGATCGCGATGGTGTCCGAGCACGCCAGCCCGCTCGCCACGCTGGGGGGCGTCGACGCCGGGGGGCAGAACGTGCACGTCGCCGCCCTGGCCGGCGCGCTCGTCGCGGCCGGCCACGAGGTCGAGGTGTACACGCGCCGGGACGACCCCCACCTGCCCGAGCGCGTCGTCATGCCCTCCGGGGTCGCGGTCGTGCACGTGCCCGCCGGCCCGCCGCGCGAGATCGCCAAGGACGACCTGCTGCCGTGGATGAAGGACTTCGGCACGTGGCTGGCGGACCGCTGGCGCACCCGGCCGCCCGACGTCGTGCACGCGCACTTCTGGATGTCGGGGCTCGCGGCGCTGCAGGCGGCCCGGGCGGTCCCCGCGGCCGTGCCGGTGGCGCAGACGTTCCACGCGCTGGGGTCGGTCAAGCGCCGCCACCAGGGCGACAAGGACACGAGCCCGCCCGGCCGCATCGAGACGGAGGCGGCGATCGGGCGCGGCGTCGACGTCGTCGTGGCCACCTGCAGCGACGAGGTGCACGAGCTCAGCCGCCTGGGCGTGCCGGCGTCCCGCATCACGGTGGTGCCGTGCGGCGTCGACGTCGAGCACTTCCTGCCCACGCGGGCGGCGCGGCGGCCCGGTCCGCACCGGCTCCTCTCCATCGGTCGGCTGGTCGAGCGCAAGGGCGTGGACCTCGCGGTGCGCGCGCTCGCCGAGCTGCCGGACGCCGAGCTGGTGATCGCCGGCGGCCCGGACCGCGACCACGTCATGGCCGACCCCGAGGTGCGCCGCCTGGCCACCCTCGCCGGCGACCTCGGGGTGGCGGACCGCGTGCGGTTCCTGGGCAGCGTCGGGCACGACGACGTCCCGGCGGTCCTGCAGGACGCCGACGTCGTGGTGGCGACGCCTTGGTACGAGCCGTTCGGCATCGTGCCCCTGGAGGCCGCGGCGTGCGGCCGGCCCGTGGTGGGCAGCGCCGTCGGCGGGCTGCTCGACACCATCCAGGACGGCGTGACCGGCCTGCTCGTCCCGCCGCGCGACCAGCCGACCGATGGAG
>JAEWYD010000213.1 GCA_023462275.1 Actinomycetes bacterium | reverse complement strand
CCCCACGACCAGGGCGACCCAGGGGCCCGCGCGTCGCCACCTGCGCAGCGCGCCGGCGACGACGGCGCCCCCGAGCCCGGCGACCACGGCCGCGACCTCGCCGACGCGCGTCCCGCCGTCTCCCCCGGCCTTCGCCATCGCGCCTCCCGCGACCATGATCACGACCGGACCAGGCTGGACCCTCCCGGGCGGCCCCACAAGGCCCGGGCCGGAGGGCGCCGGCTCGACTTCACCCCCGACCCCCTCACCACAGCGCCTCGGGTGTCGATCGGTACCGCGACAGCGGTGCTGACCAGGGAAGGTCCGGTGGGGAGCGTGACGCGGGACGACGGCGCGCGCGCACCGGCTCGCACCTCGCGCCTGCGCGCCCGCCTCGCCGGTCGGGCCGGGCCCCTGGACCGGATCCGGCGCGCGCTCTTCGTGTTCGCCGTCGCGAACCTCGTCATCCTCCTGGTGCCCGCGGCGATCCTCGCGCCCCTGCGCCCGGCCGCGATCGTGCTGGCCGCCACCGCGGTCCTGGCCGCCTCCTGGACGCACGGGTACCTGACAGGCCGCACGTGTCTGGCCGCCGAGCTCGTCGACGCTGCGGCCCTGGCCGCCTACGTCGTCGGCACGAGCGCACCGGAGCAGGTGCTGCCGATCGCCTTCGCGAGCGTGTGGTTCCGGTGCTTCGACGGGACGGACGGCCGAGCCGTCGTGCGGTGGATCCTGACGTGCGCCGGCCTCGGGGTCGGCCTGGCGCTGTGGGACTCGCTGCCCAAGGCCGGTGCCCTGGAGCCCGCCGACCTCCTCTTCAGCCTGCCGCTGCTCGGGGTCACCGTGCTGCTCGTGCGGCTCCTCCACGCCGGCGTGAGCGGCATGGTCCAGGCCGCCCGCCGCGACGCCGCGCTGGCCGTCGGAGGCGGCCGGCTGGTGGGCACCGCGACCGTCGCCGAGGCGTACACGTACGCGTGGGAGGTCAGCGACGAGCTCTGCGCCGCGACGCCCGGCCTGCGCATCCTCGTCGCGGACGCCATCGGCGGGGAGGTCGCCGTCCGCGGCAGCTCCGGCCCGTTCCGTCAGGTGCCCGCGACCATCGACGTCGGCGTCCTCGTCGACGACCCGGAGCCCGGCACCGTCCGGGACGGCCGAGCGCTCGACGCCGCCGCGGGCGAGCCGTGCACCTGGCGCTGGCTCCCCCTGCCCGATCCGACGACGCCCGGCTGGATGGTGCTGGGCGGTCCACCCGAGGCGGTGCGCGACGCCGTCGACTCCGCCCGCCTCCTCGTCACGCAGGTGGTGCTGGCGATCCGCGGGATCCGGACGCGCGAGGCGCTCGGCCGCCGGGCCAGCACCGATCCGTTGACGGGCCTGGCGAACCGGTCGGCGATGGAGGCCGCCGTGGCGGCGCACCTGGCCGCCGGCACGGGCGACGCCGCCGGGGTGTCGCTCGTCTACTTGGACCTCGACGACTTCAAGCGCGTCAACGACGCGTTCGGCCACGGGACGGGCGACGACGTGCTGCGGGAGGTCGCGGCGCGGCTGCGCGCCGGGACGCGCGCGGTCGACGTCTGCGCCCACCTGGGCAGCGACGAGTTCGTCGTCCTGCTACCGGGGGCCCCCGCCGACGCCGCAGCCGAGCTCGTGCGCGCCCTCCTGTGCAGGCTCGCAGCACCCCTCGCCGTCGGCGACCACGAGCTCACGGTCGCGGTGAGCGCCGGCCTGAGCCACGCCCTGCCCGGCGGCGCGACCTTCGAGGAGCTCCTGCACGAGGCCGACATCGCGATGTACGCGGCCAAGGCCCAGGGGAAGAACCGCCTCCAGGTGTTCGACGCCGCGCTCCTGGAGAGCCCCGAGGACAGCGTGTTCGCCCGCCAGCTGGCCGCCGCCGCCGGGCGCGGGGAGCTGACGGTGCACTACCAGCCCGTCGTCGACCTGGTCACGGGACGCTGCAGCGCCGTCGAGGCGCTGGTCCGCTGGCAGCACCCGCAACGCGGCCTGCTGCTCCCCGGCTCGTTCATCGCCGAGGCCGAGCGGTGCGGCGCGATCCTGGACATCGGCGCGTGGGTGCTGCGCACGGCCTGCACCGACGTCGCTGCATGGCGGCGGGCCGGGCACCCCCTCGTGCTCCACGTGAACGTGTCCGTCGCCCAGCTGCTCGACGACCGCCTCCTCGAGCTGGTCGACGCCGTCCTGCGGCGCACCGCGCTGCCGCCGGGCGATCTGGTGGTCGAGATCACCGAGTCGATGGTCCTCGACAACCCCGCCGTCCTCGCCCGGCTCCACCGGCTCGCCGACGTCGGGGTCCGCGTGGCGGTGGACGACTTCGGCACCGGGTACGCGTCGCTCACGTCGCTGCGGGAGCTCCCCGTCGCGGTGGTGAAGATCGACCGGTCGTTCGTGGCCGGCGCGGAGAGCAACCCCGTGGACCTGGCCGCCCTCGAGGCGATCATCCAGATGACCCAGCGCCTCGGGCTGACGACCATCGCCGAGGGCGTCGAGGAGCTGGACCAGCACGTCCGGCTGACGGCCGCGGGAGCGCAGTACGGGCAGGGTTTCCTCTACGCCCGGCCCGCCTCGGCCGACGACACGCTGCGCTGGCTCCAGGGCCGGGGCACGGCGTCGGGAGGCTGGCTACCCCGCCAGCAGGGCGAACCCGCCTCGCAGGCCGCCGCCGCGCCGGTGGCGACGGCAGCCGTGGACTGACGCCCGAGCGCCTCAGCGCCCTCGGCGGCTCCCCCGCATCGACAGCTCGACGGC
>JAEWYD010000212.1 GCA_023462275.1 Actinomycetes bacterium | reverse complement strand
GGGCAGGGCGAGGGCGGCCGCCCACTCGCGGCCGGCCGTGGCAGGCGCGTCCGGGTCCGTGGCGGCCGTCACGGCGACCCGGGCCAGGGCGTCGATCATCTGCTCACGCACGGCGTCCGGGCCGGGGCTCACGGGGCGGTAGCGCACGGCGGGCCGGCCTCGGCGCCCGGAGTGGCTGGTCAGCCGGACGACGAGGCCGTCGCGCTCGAGGCGCTCCAGGTGGAACCGCGCGGTGGTCACGTGCAGGCCGAGCAGCGCCGCGACGTCGGCGGCGCCCAGCGGTTCAGGGGCGGAGCGCAGGTGACCGAGGACGGCCCGTGCGGCTCGCGGGAGGGCGTCGTCGGGGGCGCTCGACGGCCGCGCTTCCTCGCCCTCCGGTGCTCGCATGATTTGAGAGTAGCAGCATCCTCTATATTCGTAGGATGACGTCGCCGCACACCACCCCTCACGTCGGGTACCGACGCGTCCCGACCGGGCGCCTCGTGCTGCTCGTCCTCGTGGCGGCTGCGGTGCTGGCGGGGCTCGACGCGGCGCTGGTGAGGCTGGGCGCCGTGGCGCCGGTGCGATCCGTGCCGCTCGGGTCTGTGCACGGCGTCCTCATGGTCTACGGGTTCCTCGGCACCGCCATCGCGCTCGAGCGTGCCGTCGCCCTCCGCTCGGGCGGGCGAGCGCGGGACCGGTGGGGGTACGGCGCCCCGATCGCCGGAGGAGCGGGCACCGCCCTCCTCATCGCGACGCTTGCCGGCGCCCCGCTGCCGGGCGGCCGCCTGCTCGCGGGTCTCGCGTGGGCGGCCGGGATGGCGGTGCTCACGGCGATCTACCTGGCCGTCTGGCGCCGGCAACAGGCCTTCGCGGTGCTGCTCCAGCTGCTCGGAGCGCTCGCCGGGCTCGGCGGCGCTGCGCTCTGGGCGCGCGGGACGGAGGCCGCGCGCATCGTCCCGTGGTGGACCGGGTTCCTCGTCCTGACGATCGTCGGCGAGCGGCTCGAGCTGGCCCGGGTCGCCTTCCTGCGCGGCCGGACGGAGACGCGTGTGCTGACGGAGGCAACCGTCGTCTTCGGCGCCCTCGCCGCCACCCTCGTCGCGCCAGCGGTCGGCTACCCGCTGCTCGGCCTCGCGCTGGGCGCACTGGTCGTGGACACCGCCATGCACGACGTCGCGCGCCACACCATCCGCGCGGCCGGGCTGCCGCGCCTGGTCGCCGTGTGCATGCTCGCCGGCTACGGGTGGGCGCTCGTCGCGGCGGGAACATGGGTCGTCGTCGGGCCGGCGCTGTCCGGCTACCCCTACGACACGGTCGTGCACGCCTTGACCATCGGCTTCGCCCTGTCCATGGTTCTCGCTCACGCGCCCGTCATCGTGCCGGCGATCGCGCGGCGCCCGCTCCCCTACCACCCGGTCATGTGGGTGGCCGCCGGCCTGCTCCACATTGGCCTCGCCGTCCGCGTGATCGCCGGCGCACGCGGCGCCGAGGCCGGCTGGCGCCTGGGCGGCACGATCGGCGTGGTGGCCGTGCTGGTCCTGCTCGGCACCGTCGTCGCCGGGCTGGCCGGGCGCGGGCAACGAGCCGGGACGGCGTCACGGTGAGCGCCGACGGCACGGCCCGGCGGCCCAAGCGCCCGCGCCTGGACCGGCTGACCAGCGCGTGGCTGGTCGCGGCCCTCGTCACCGCACTCCTCACCTTCACGACGCGCGGCGTGCTGCCGCAGGCGTGGTGGACGTCGATCCACGTCGTCACGCTCGGAGTCCTGACCAGCTCGGTGCTGCAGTGGTCGTGGTACTTCGCCCGCGCGCTGCTGCACCTGCCGGCCGACGACAAGCGCTCGGGACGCGACGCCACCGTGCGAATGCTCGTGTTCCAGGCGGCGCTGGTCGGCCTGGTGGCGTCGATGTGGACCGCGCAGGTGGCCGGCACCGTCGCCGCGGCGACCGCCGTGGGAGCGGTGATCGCCTGGCACGGGCTTGCCCTGGTCCGCGCCGCACGCACGCGCCTGGGCAACCGGTTCGCCGTCGTCGTGCGGTACTACGTCGCGGCCGCCGCCTTCCTCGTCGTGGGCTGCGCCCTGGCCGGCTCCATCACGGTCGCGATGTTCGCGCGGACGGCGCCGGACTGGCTGGTCGACGCCCGCGACGGCCTCACGGCCGCGCACGCGGTGGTCAACCTCGGCGGCTGGATCGGGCTGTCGATCACGGGCACGCTCGTCACCCTCGGCCCGACCATGCTCCGCACCCGCATCGACCCGGGGGCGCTCGAGGCGGCCGTGCGGGCGCTCCCGGTGATGGTCGCCGCGCTCTCCGTCGCGGCGGTCGCGGCGGTCGTCGACCGCCCTGTCGGGGTCGGTGCCGGGGTGCTCGCCGCCGGCGCGGCCGCCCTCTGGGGCGTCGGCCTGCCCCTGGCGCGCGCGGCACGCACGGCGTCCGCCGGCGCCTTCGCGCCGTGGACGTTGGCCGCCGGCCTGACCTGGGTCGCCGTCGCGGTCGCCGCCTACGCGGTCCGGGCCTCGACCGCGCACGACGTCGGCGCGCTCCGGTCGGCGGCCCTCCCCTGGCTCGTGCTGCTGGGCGCGGGTGGCGTCCTCCAGGTGTTCGTCGCGGCGCTCACGTACCTCATGCCGGTCGTCATCGGCGGCGGCCCTGGACCCCTCCGCACAGGCATGGCGACCCTCGAGACCGCGTGGCCGGCGCGGGTCGCCGCGCGCAACGCCGCGCTCGCCCTCGTGCTGGTCGGCACGGTGACGGGCTCGGGTCCGGGGCTCGCCTGGTGGGCCGTCGTCCTGGTCACCTATGCCGCCGACGTCGCACTGCTCGCCCGGGCGGGCGTGCGCCAGGCGCGTGCGCGACCCCCTGGTGGCGGCGTGCCGCTGCCCGTCCCCCTCCCGTCCCCCACCCGGAGCGACTCGTGAGCCAGCCCCCGTCCCCCACCGGCCCCCGCCCGCTGCCCGGGCGCGACGGCACCCCCGTCCAGCGGGCGGGACT
>JAEWYD010000211.1 GCA_023462275.1 Actinomycetes bacterium | reverse complement strand
TCGCGGACGTACCGGGCCCTGCGGCCCCGCCGCGCCCGCGACCGGGGCGCGACGAGCCGTTCCGCCCCGGGCCCGAGACCCTCCGGCGAGGCGGGGCGCTCGCCCACGCCCGCCCCCACCACGTCGCCGAGATCACGCATCACGAGCCTCCTGCCCCACGGTCGTCGGTCTCGACAGGACAACGGGGCGGTGTGGGTTTCGGTTGGGGCAGCCCCTCGGGCACGACGGGGCGGGCGGTCAGCGGCGGGGGCGACGGAGGCGGCGCAGCAGCTTGCGGGCCTCCTCCGCCCACAGCACGGCGCTCGCGAGCGCCACGCACACCGCCCACTGGCCGACGTCCAGCGGCGCCGTCCCGAACGCGTGGTTGAGCACAGACAGGTGCACCACGGCGACCTGCAGCACCACCGCGAGCGCCACGGACGCCCACAGCCACGGGTTGTGGGTGCGCCGGAACGCCGTCGTCGCGGCCGAGCGCGCGTTGAACGCGTTGAACAGCTGGGCCAGCACCAGCACCGTGAAGGCCGCCGTCCGCGCGAGCGCGACGCCGTCGTGCCCCTCGACGAGACCGCCCGGCAGGTGGATGTCGATGGCCAGCAGCGAGACCGCGGCCATCACGACGCCGATCCACAGCACGTCCCGCCACATCGCCGCGTCGATCACGCGGTCGGTCAGGCGGCGCGGCGGCCGGGCCATGACGTCGTCGGTCTGGGGGTCGACGCCCATCGCGAGCGCCGGGCCGGTGTCGGTCAGCAGGTTGATCCACAGGATCTGTGTGGCGAGCAGCGGCACGACGACGACCTCGCCGTGCCCGGTCAGCCCGAGCGCACCCGCCAGCACCACCCCGCCGAACACGGTCAGCACCTCGCCCATGTTCGAGCTGAGCAGGTACCGCAGGAACTTGCGGATGTTCTCGAAGATGCCGCGGCCCTCGCGGACGGCGGCGACGATCGTGGCGAAGTTGTCGTCGGCCAGGATCATCGCGGCGGCCTGGCGCGTCACCTCCGTGCCGGCCACGCCCATCGCCACGCCGATGTCCGCGGACCGCAGCGCCGGCGCGTCGTTGACGCCGTCGCCGGTCATGGCCACGACCAGCCCCTCGGCCTGCAGCGCGTCGACGATCGCGAGCTTGTGCTCCGGCGCGACGCGGGCGAAGACCGACGTGCCACGGACGACGTCGCGCCAGCCCTGGGCGTCGAGGCCGTCCAGCTCGAGCCCGGTCGCGACGCGCGCCCCCGCGCCGACGATGCCGAGGTCCGTCGCGATCCGCAGGGCGGTGCGAGGGTGGTCGCCGGTGATCATGATGACCCGGATGCCCGCGCGCCGGGCGGCCGCCACGGCGTCGGCCGCCTCCGGTCGCGCCGGGTCGATGATCCCGACGACGCCGCACCAGACCAGGTCCTGCTCCACCGCCTCGTCCGGCGCGGCCGGGTCGACGCCGTCCGGCAGCTCGCGCAGCGCCACGCCCAGCGTCCGCAGCGCGTCGGCGGACATCGCCTCGACGGTCGCGACGACGTCAGCCCGGGCGGCCTCGGTGAGGTCGACCGCCTCGCCACCCACGAGGACGCGCGTGCACCGGGGCAGCAGCACCTCCGGCGCGCCTTTGACCATGACGGCGTGCCGGTCCCGCTCGGCGTCGTGGTGCACGGCGGACATGAGCTTGCGCTCGGACGTGAACGGCACGGCACCCACCCGGCGGAACCGCGCCGAGCGCGCCTCGTGGGTCCCGAGCTTGCGCTCGGCCACCAGGAACGCCCCGTCGGTGGGGTCGCCCTCCACGACCCAGCGGCCGGCGTCGTCGGTGCGCAGGACGGCGTCGTTCGCGGCGCTGCCCGCGCCGAGCACCGCGCGGACCTCGCCGAGCAGCGGGCCGTCGGCCAGCGGGGCGCCGTCGGCGCGCACCCTGCCCACCGGATCGAACCCGACGCCGTCGACCTCCGCCACCCCCGAGGCCGTCACCACCCGGACCAGTGTCATCGCGTTCTGGGTGAGCGTCCCGGTCTTGTCGGAGCAGATGACGCTCGCGGACCCCAGGGTCTCCACCGACGACAGCCGGGTCACGATCGCCCGCCGCGCCGCCATCCGCTGCACGCCGATCGCGAGGACCACGGACAGGACCGCCGGCAGGCCCTCGGGCACGGCGGCCACCGCGAGCGAGACGCCCAGCAGCAGGACGGTCACCCAGTCGGCGAGCGTGTGCAGGTCCGACACCACCACGAGGGTCGCGACCACCACGACCGCGATGCTCACCACCGCGATCCCGAGCATGCGCCCGACGCCGGCGATCTCCCGCTGCAGTGGCGTCGGGTCCTGCGTCGTCTCCGACAGCAGGCGCGCGATGCGCCCGGTCTCCGCCGCCATGCCGGTCGCGGTCACGACAGCCTCGCCGGTGCCGCGCGTCACGGCCGTCCCGGCGAACACCATGCAGGTGCGGTCGCCGAGCGCGGTGGGGCCGTCGAGCGCGTCGACCGACTTGGCGACGGCCTCGCTCTCGCCGGTCAGCGCCGCCTCCGCGACCGTGAGCGACGCGACCGCCAGCAGGCGCGCGTCGGCCGGCACGGTGTCCCCCTCCGCGAGCACCAGGAGGTCCCCGGGCACCACCTCGCGCGCGGGCACCCGCTGGCGGACGCCGTCGCGCACCACGGACGCGACCGGCGCGCTGATCCGCGCGAGGGCAGCGACGGCGTCCTCGGCCCGGCGCTCCTGCGCGACGCCGAGCACCGCGTTGAGCGCGACGATCACGCCGATGACGACGGCGTCGAACGGCCACCCCTGCGCCCCCTCGCCCACCCACGCGACCAGCGAGACGGCCACGGCCACGAGGAGGAGCACCACGAGCGGGTCGGCGAGCTGCGCGACGACGCGGCGCCACATCGGCGTCGGCGGGTCCTGCGCCAGCTCGTTCGGGCCGAGCTCGACGAGCCGGCGCCCCGCCTCCGCCGCGGTGAGGCCCGCGGTGCGGTCGCCGCCCAGGCTCCCGACGACGTCGTCCGCCGCCGCCAGCCAGGGCTCGCGGGGGAGGTCCACCGCGACCTACAGCGTCCCCAGCAACCGGCTCCGGGCCGCCTGGTGCTCCTCCGGCGAGATCTGCCCGGCGGCGGCCAGCCGGTCCAGCTCGCGCAGGCGGTCCTCGAGCGACTCGTGCGGCGCGAGCGCCTGGCTGCGCATGAGCCGGGCGGCGAGGTCGGCGTCGGCGGTGGTGGGATCGAAGCCCTGCCGCTTGTAGGCGGAGGCGTTCCGCACCACCAGCACGACCGTGAGGACGACGCCGACGACGACGAGCACGGCGACCACTGCGATGAAGGCCCCCACGACGCCGCCCATGTTCATGGCCTCTCCCTCCGGCGAGCCGTGCCGGCAGTGGTGGACCGGCACCTCCAGCCTAGGTTGGGGACGGGCGCCGGCGGGCGCGGAGCGACGACCGAGAGGGCGGACATGTGACCGAGAACCGACCAGCACGGCCGACCGGCGTGATGCGCGCGTTCCTGCGGGCGCCGATCCTCCTGTACCGCTGGCACCTGGGCTGGCTCCTCGGCGGGCGGCTCCTCATGCTCGAGCACGTCGGGCGCGTGTCCGGGGCCACCCGCCGCACCGTCCTGGAGGTGGTCGACCGCGACGCCGCCGGACGCGTCACCGTGGCCTCCGGGTGGGGGCCGGGGTCGCAGTGGTACCGCAACGTGCGCGCCCAGCCGGCGGTGACCGTCCAGATGGGCCGACGCCGCATCCCGGTGACCGCGGTGTTCCCGGACGCCGACGACGTCGTCCCCGCCCTTCAGCGCTACGCGGGTCGGCACCCGCGCGCCGCGCGCGCCCTCTTCCGGTACATGGGCGCGCCGGTCGACGGCAGTGCGGAGAGCCTGCGCGCGGCCGCCCACCACGTGCCGTGGGTGCAGTTCGTGCCGCGCTAGCCTGCGGTGATGACGAGCCACGGGACCGCCGCGTGAGCGTGCTGACCGACGTGCGGACGCTCGCCGTCCACCGCGACTTCCGCAAGCTCTTCGCCGTCCGCCTCGTGTCGCAGGCCGGTGACGGCTTCTTTCAGATGGGCCTGACGACGCTGTTCTTCTTCTCGCCGGAGAAGGCGGCCGACACCGGGGCGATCGTCGTCGGCTTCACCGTTCAGCTGCTGCCGTTCACGGTGCTGGCGCCGTTCGTCGGGCCGCTGCTGGACCGGTGGCGGCGGCGGCAGGTGCTGCTGGTCGGGAACGTCGTGCGGGCCGCGCTCGCGGTGCTGCTCGCCGCGCTGATGGCGGGTGCGGGCGTCGGCTGGCCGGTCTACGTCCTGGCGCTGGTGGCCCTCGGCGTCAACCGGTTCCTCCTCTCGGCGCTGTCGGCGGGCCTGCCCCACGTGGTGCCGCGCCCGCAGCTGCTGATGGCGAACACCGTCACGCCGACGCTCGGCGCCGTCTCCTGGGCGCTAGGCCTGGGTGGCGGGCTGCTGCTGCGCCTGCTGCTGCCGGAGGGCGTGGGGCGCGACGTCGCCGCCGTCGTGCTCGGTGCGGCGCTCTTCGCGGGCGGCGGGGCGCTGTCGCTGCGGCTGCGGGCCGACCAGCTCGGGCC
>JAEWYD010000210.1 GCA_023462275.1 Actinomycetes bacterium | reverse complement strand
CCCGGGGCCCTTCTGCACGTGGTGGAGCCGAACGATCGAACCGTGCTCCGTCGGTGCGGAGCCGGTCAGTCGATCGAGTAGTCCGTGCCCATCTCGACCGTGCCCGTGAAGTACTCCCAGTGCCAGGGCTCGTGCGGGCCGGAACCGCCGGACTGCGCCCACTTGGGGTTCACCCAGCCGAAGGTCGACCCGTTGGTCCGCAGCCAGTCCATCGCAGCCCGGCTGTTGGTGACGGACCCGCAGAGGTCGACGGCGAGGCCCCAGCCGTGGTTCGACTTGCCCGGCGTCGCGGCCAGGCCGCCCTTCGTGTACGCCAGCCGGCGCTGCTCGGCCAGGGTGCGGTAGGAGTCCGTGATGCACAGGTCGGTGCCGACCGCCGCGCGGAAGTTCTGGTTCAGCTCCGCCAGCGTCACGGCCGCGTCCGCGCGCAGCATGTTGACGCCGTCCCAGAGCATGCACAGGTCGTTGGCGGGGATCTGGCCGTTCGACACGCCGCGCACGGGCTCGCCGTCGCAGTCCGGCAGGGGCGACCGCTCCGCGGAGCGGCTGGCCGCGGTGGCGCGGACGGCGCCGCCGGGCACCGCTGCGAGGAGCGACGTGGGGGTCTGCGCCGCGTCGGCGCCCGCGAGCACCTCGTACGCGGTCGGGTACGACCCGAGCTGGATGGCCTCCGCCGCCTGGGCGGCCGCGGCCTCCGGGGACTCCGCCTCCAGCACCGGGACGACGATCGTGGCCACGCCGAGCGCCGCGAGGATCGCGATGCGCGGCGTCCACGCGGAGAGCGGGGAGCGCCGACGCCTGCTTCGTCCGAGACCGTGCACCTCTCGACGAGAGGTCGCCGAGGACGTCGCCGTCCGCGTGCGGCCAGACTCCACAAGACCTCCGTGCGTGCGTTCCCAACCGTTACCCCGAGGGGTGTCACCGCCGAGTGCCGGGGCGGCGCGCGCAGGCGCCCGGGGGCCGGTGTTCGGTGGTGGTAACGGAACAGTAACGGGTGCCGGGGGGCCAAACCAAGTGCCCTCAGGGTCCGATGGCGAGAGCCTTCTCACAGGTGCGTTGTTCAGTGCTTCGCCACTGGTTGTTCATACCTGGCCGAGACCGTGCTCAGCGCGTCTCGGGCCCCGGCCGCCGCTGCATCGCGTCCCGCACCTCGCCGACGAGCTCCTCCAGGATGTCCTCGAGGAAGACCACGCCGAGCACCTCGCCCGCGCCGTCGCCCGCCACGACGCGGGCCAGGTGGGCGCCCGTGCGCTGCATGGCCGTGAGGGTCTCCTCCACCTCCGCGTCGGAAGCGACCTCCGCGAGCGCCCGCACGCGCCAGCCCGGCACGGGGGCGTCCCGCTCCTCCGGGCCCGCGTAGAGGACGTCCTTGAGGTGCAGGTACCCGACCGGGACACCGCCGTCGTCCGTCACCGGGAAGCGGGAGAAGCCGGTTCGGGCCACGCCGCGCTCGACGTCGGCCACGGAGCAGCCCTGCGGCAGCGAGACGAGCGCGGCGACCGGCACCATGACGTCCGCGGCGGTGCGGTCGGAGAACTCGATCGCCCCCGCCAGGAGCCCCTGGGCGTCCTCGAGCAGGCCCTCGGCCCGCGACCGCTCCACGATCGACTGCACCTCCTCCGCCGTGAAGGCGGAGGCCACCTCGTCCCGGGGCTCGAGGCCGACGAGACGCACGATGTGGTTGGCGATCCAGTTGAGCGCCGCGATGACCGGCCGGAACACCCGGGCGACCCACACGAGCGGCGGCGCGAACCACAGCACCGCGCGGTCGGGGCCCGCCACGGCGAGGTTCTTGGGCACCATCTCCCCGAGGACGACGTGCAGGTACACGACGACGAGCAGTGCCAGCACCACGGCGACCGGGTGCACCGCGGACTCGGGCAGGCCGGCGGACTCGAGCGGCCCCTCGATCAGGTGCGCGATCGCAGGCTCCGCCACGACGCCGAGCGACACCGACGCCACGGTGATGCCGAGCTGCGCGCAGGCGAGCATGAGCGACACGTGCTCCATCGCCCACAGCGCCGTCCGGGCGCGCGCGGACCCGGCGGCCGCCAGCGGCTCGACGGCGCTGCGCCGGGCCGACACGACGGCAAACTCGGCGCCCACGAAGAACGCGTTGAGCGCGAGGAGGAGGGCAGCGAAGGCCACGGCGGTCCCGGTGCTCACTCGGCCACCCGGCTCACGCGCACGCGGCTCACGCGCCGCCCGTCCATCGCCTCGACGCGCAGCTGCACGCCCGGCACCTCCACGAGGTCCCCCGTCTCGGGGACGCGGCCCAGGCGCGCCATCACGAGGCCGCCGAGCGTCTCGTACGCCCCCTCCTCGGGGACCTGGACGCCCGTCTGCTCGGCGAGCTCGTCCGGCCGCAGGAGGCCCGGCACGCTCCAGACGCCGGCCCCGACGCGGCGCACCCCGGCCCTGCGCGGATCGTGCTCGTCCGCGACGTCCCCGACGAGCTCCTCGACGACGTCCTCGAGGGTCACCGCGCCCGACGTGCCGCCGTACTCGTCGACGACGACGGCCATCTGCAGCCCGTAGTCGCGCAGCTCGACCAGCAGGGGGCCGAGCGTCACCGTCTCGGGCACGCGCGGCGCCGGGTCCATGAGCGCGGGCGCGGGGACCTCGCCGCGGCGCTCGTACGGCACGGCGATCGCCCGCCGCAGGTGCACGAGGCCGAGGACGTCGTCGTGGCTCTCCCCGATCACCGGGAAGCGCGAGTGACCGGTCGTCCGCGCGAGCGCGACGACATCGGCGGCCGTGTCGTCGCGGCGCACGACGACGAGGCGCGTGCGGTCGGTCATCACGTCGAGGGCCGAGAGCGTGTCGAGCTCGATGGAGTTGGCGAGCAGCGTCGCGGTCCCGCGGTCCAGCGTGCCCACCTCCGCCGACCGGCGCACGAGGGCCACGAGCTCCTGGGGGGACCGGCCGCCGGACAGCTCCTCGCGCGGCTCGACGCCGAGGCGCCGCAGCAGGCTGTTGGCGCTGTTGTTGAGGAGCGCGATGAGCGGCGCCAGCGCGGTGGTGAAGCCCCGCTGCAGCGGCGCGACGACGCGTGCGGTCGCCATCGGGTCGGCGAGCGCCGCGTTCTTCGGCACCAGCTCGCCGAAGACCATCGAGAAGCCGTTGACCAGGATCATCGCGATCGTGGCCGCCACCCCGCCCGCGGCGGCGCCGCCCCACGCGTCACCGAGCGCCCGCGTCAGCAGGTCGGCGAGGGCTGGCTGCGCCGTGTAGCCGAGGAGGATCGTCGTCAGCGTGATGCCCACCTGCGCGCCCGACAGCTGCGTGGACAGCTGGTGCAGGGCCTTGCGCACGGACGTGCCGCGCCGGTCCTTCGGGTCCGTCTCCCGGTCGACGATGCCGGGGTCGAGGGTCACGAGCGCGAACTCGGCGGCGACGAACACCGCCGTCCCGGCCGTGAGGAGCACGCCGAGCCCGACGAGGATCCACTCGTTCAGGAGGTCACCCCGGAGCGCCCAGGGGCCGGCCGGCACCGGCAGTCGGGTGAGCTGGCCATGATGCGGCGAGCATAACCCAGGCCTGTGCCACGCTTGGGGTCATGATGACCAAGAGCTCCACGGGCGGGGCCGCCGCAGCGGGCGGCGAGGGCATCCGCGTGCTCGTCGTCGAGGACGAGCCGGCGATCGCCACCGCGATCGCCCACCGCATGGCGTCGGAGGGCTGGAAGGTCGACGTCGTGCACGACGGGCCCAGCGGCGTGCGGTCGGCGGCCGAGAACCACCCCGACCTCGTCGTGCTCGACGTGATGCTCCCGGGCATGGACGGCCTGGAGGTGTGCCGCCGCATCCAGGCGGACCGCCCGGTGCCCGTGCTGATGCTGACGGCCCGCGACGACGAGACGGACATGCTCGTGGGACTCGGCGTGGGCGCCGACGACTACATGACCAAGCCGTTCTCGATGCGCGAGCTGCTCGCCCGGTCCAAGGCGCTGCTGCGCCGCGTGGAGCGCGCCGCCCAGCTCTCCGACCAGTCGACGGCGATCGCGGCCGGCGACGTCGTGATCGACCGCGCGCAGCGGCGGGTGTCGCGCGACGGCGTGCCGGTCCACCTCACCCCGACGGAGTTCGACCTCCTCGTCACGCTGGCGTCGAGCCCGCGCACCGTGCTGACCCGCGAGCGCCTCCTCGCCGAGGTCTGGGACTGGATCGACGCCAGCGGCACCCGGACGGTGGACTCGCACGTCAAGGCGCTGCGGCGCAAGCTGGGCGCCGACCTCATCCGCACCGTGCACGGCGTCGGCTACGCGTTCGAGCCGGCCGAGGGATGAGCGCACCGCGGCACGGCCGGGGCCGGCTGCCCGACGTCCGGCCGCTCGACAGGTTCTCCTCGATCAAGATCAAGCTCGGGATCCTCGTCACGGCGACCGTGTCCCTGGCGGCGTTCATCACGTGGCTCGGCCTGCGCAACCACCTCGGGCCCACGCGCACGCTGCCGCTGGCGATCGTCGTCTCGGTGCTGGCGGTCCAGGTGATCGCGCACGGCATGACGGCGCCCCTGCGCGAGATGCGCACCGCAGCGGTCGCGATGGCGTCCGGCGACTACTCGCGCCGGGTACGTGCGACGAGCCGCGACGAGGTCGGCCAGCTCGCCGAGGCGTTCAACACGATGGCGCAGGACCTCGCGGAGGTCGAGACGCTGCGGCGCGAGATGGTCGCGAACGTCTCGCACGAGCTCCGCACGCCCGTGGCCGCCCTGCAGGCGCAGCTGGAGAACATGGTGGACGGCGTCGTCGCTCCCGACGCCGACACGCTCCAGGCGGCACTGGACCAGACCGAGCGGCTGGGTCGGCTGGTCGCCTACCTCCTCGACCTGTCCCGGATCGAGGCGGGCGCGGTCGGGCTGGACATCGCCGACGTCCCGGTCCGCGACTTCCTCGAGGAGGCGGCCGCGGCCGCGCGACCACTGGCGGACGCCAAGGACCTCACGCTGGCGGTCGAGGCGGACCCGTCGCTCACGGTGCCCGCCGACGCCGAGCGCCTCCACCAGGTCGTCGCGAACCTCCTGGCCAACGCCGTGCGGCACTCCCCCGCGGGCGCCGAGGTGCGCCTCATCGGGCGGCGCGCCGCAGGGGCGGTCGTCCTGGACGTCGCCGACGAGGGGCCCGGCATTGCGCCGGCCGACCGGGAGCGCGTGTTCCAGCGGTTCACCCGCGGCAACGCACCGGGCCAGACCGGCCGACTGAGCACGGGCGGGACCGGCCTGGGGCTCGCAATCGTCCGCTGGGCCGCCGAGCTGCACGGCGGCACGGTGGAGGTGGCCGACACGGCGACCGGCTGCACGATGCGCGTCCGGCTGCCCGCCGTCCGCGGCGGGGTCTGAGCGGCATACCCGGAGCGGCACTTGTTCTAGTTGTTGTGGAACAAGTAGGGTGGAGCTATGAGTCGTGACACCGAGCCGCACGGGCTCGTCCGGGTCGAGCACCTGTCCAAGCGCTTCGGCGCCGTCCAGGCCGTCGACGACCTGTCCTTCGAGGTGGGCCCGGGCCGCGTGACCGGGTTCCTCGGGCCGAACGGCGCCGGGAAGACCACCACGCTGCGGTCCCTCCTCGGGCTGGTCGCCCCCACCTCCGGCACGGCGACGATCGACGGTCGTCGCTACGCCGAGCTCGAGCGGCCCGGCCGCGTCGTCGGCGCCGCCCTCGAGGCCTCGAGCTTCCACCCCGGCCGCACGGCCCGCGACCACCTGCGGGTCTACGCGCCCCAGGTGGGCGTCCCCACCGCGCGGTGCGACGAGGTCCTCGAGCTCGTGGGCCTCGCCGACGCCGCCAACCGTCGCGCCGGCGGGTTCTCGCTCGGCATGCGCCAGCGACTCGGCCTCGCGACGACGCTCCTCGGGGACCCCCAGGTCCTCGTCCTCGACGAGCCCGCCAACGGCCTCGACCCGGAGGGCATCGCCTGGCTGCGCCAGTTCCTGCGCTACCTCGCCGGCCAGGGCCGCACCGTGCTGGTCTCCAGCCACGTCCTCTCGGAGGTCGAGCAGACGGTCGACGACGTCGTCATCATCGCGAAGGGTCGGCTCGTGCACTCGTCGTCGCTGGCGGACCTGGCGCGCCTGGCGACCCGGGAGGTCCGCGTCGCCTCGCCCGACGCCGAGCGGCTGCAGGCGCTGCTCGAGGCCCTCGCCCCCGGCAGGGCGACCCCGCTCGACGGTCGCCCCGGGGCGTTCCTGGTCCGCGACCTGGACGCCGCGACCGTCGGCGCCCGCGCGTTCGCCGACGGCGTCGAGCTGCACGAGCTGACGAGCCTCGACGTCGGCCTGGAGGAGATCTTCCTGCGCCTGACGGGCAGTCCGCGCGCCGAGCACGAGGGGGTGGCGGCATGAGGGCCGCGCTCGTCGCCGAGTACCGCAAGTTCTTCACCACCCGCATGTGGTGGGTGCTGCTCGTCACGATGGCCGGCTACATGGCCTTCCTGGCCGGCGTCATGGCCTACGCGCTCGCGTCAAACCCCGCGAGCATGTCCATGGCCGGCAACGACGTGCCGCTGGTCATTGCGCCGCTCGACATGGCGCTCGCCGTCTACACGCTCGCGCCGACGCTGGGCTACGTCTTCCCCGTGATCATCGGCGCGCTGTCGGTCACCGGCGAGTTCCGCCACCAGACCATGACGCCGACGCTCCTGGCCGAGCCGCGCCGCGGGACGGTGCTGGGAGCGAAGCTGCTGGCGAGCGTCCCCATGGGCCTCCTCTACGGCGTCTGCGCCGTCCTGGCGACCATGGGCACCGGCGCGGCCGTGCTCCGGATCATGGGCGAGGACGCGATGCTCGGCGAGCCCGAGGTGCTCCGCGCGATCGTCTTCTCCGTCCTCGCGCTGACCATCTGGACGGTCGTCGGCGTCGGGTTCGGCGCCGCGCTGAAGAACCAGGTGGTCGCGATCGTCGTGATCCTGGCCTTCACCCAGCTCGTGGAGCCGGTCCTGCGGATGGCCTTCGGGATGATCGACGGCGCCGAGGGCGTCGCGAAGTGGCTGCCGGGGGCAGCGGGCGAGGCCATCGCCGGCTCGAGCTTCTACAACGTCTCCGGCCTCGGGGAGCTGCTCGGCCGGTGGCCCGGCGTCGTGGTCCTGATCGGCTACGGGCTCGCCCTGGCCCTCGTGGGCCGGCTGACGACGTTCCGCCGCGACGTCAGCTGACGGCCCGTCGGCCGACGCCCCGGCGCGACCTGACGATGGATTGACCCGGCCACGCTCGTTTCTTGACGAGCGCTTGGCCGGGTCCTCATCGTCGGCGTCCGGGCCGCCCGACAGGCCGCCCACCTGCAGGGACGGGACACGACTCGGGGCCGCGCGTGGCCTAGTGTGGAAGCACACAAGCGCGACCGTGACAACGGTCGAAGGTCCGTGGAAGGCAGAGGCGCCCCTTGTCCCACAAGGCAGACCGCGACGCACTGCGCTCGTCCTTCGGTGCCAACCAGTGGTTGGTGGACGAGCTGTACGAGCAGTACCTGGCCGACAAGGACTCCGTCGACCCGGCCTGGTGGGACTTCTTCGCGGACTACCGCCCGCGCTCCGAGGCCCTCGGCGGCCCGGTGCGCACCGTGGC
>JAEWYD010000209.1 GCA_023462275.1 Actinomycetes bacterium | reverse complement strand
GGGCTGGGGCGGGCGCGGTCGAGCCGGACGCCGTCCTCACCGCGCCGGGGCCGATGCTGCTCGGGGCGGCGGCCGGCGTCGTGCCGCTCGACGCGCTGCTGGCTGCGGGATCGCTGATCGGCGACCGGGCGGCGGCGTCCGCCGTGCTTGCCGGGCCCCGCAGCGTGTGACACCGTGGCCGGGCCCGGACGAGCGGGCACCGGACGAGGGAGCCGTACCCGGCGCGCGACAAGACGGCCACGAAGGATCGCCATGGCGTGGCTCGTTCTCGTCCTCTCCGGTGGCCTCGAGGCCGTGTGGGCCACCGCGCTCAGCAAGGCCGACGGTCTGTCCCGGCCCGTCCCGACCGTCGTGTTCTTCGTCGCGCTCGCGCTGAGCATGACGGGGCTCGGCTACGCGATGCGGACGCTGCCCGTCGGGACGTCGTACGCGGTGTGGGTGGGCATCGGCGCGGTGCTCACGATCACCTACGCGATGCTCACGGGCGCCGAGGCGTTCTCCGTGGTCAAGGCCCTGCTGCTCGCGGGGATCGTCGGCTGCGTCATCGGGCTCAAGCTGCTGCCCTGAGGCGTCGCGCGCGTGGCCGGCGATGCGTGGCGGACGCCCGCCCGTGTCGGTGCTCGCGCCGCCCCACGCCGACGATCTCGTCTACCTGAGCTCCGCGCGGCGGGGCTCAGGTAGACGAGATCGGCGAGTCGCTGAGAGCCGCGGTGCCGTCGCCGATCACGAGCTCCCGCCCGGGGCACACCGGCCCCGGAACGGTGACGCGGCGACCCGAGGGGAACGTCACGACGACGTCCCCCGGCGTGCAGCCGTAGTCCAGGAGCACGACGCCGCCGTCGGGGTCCACGGTGGACGGGTCGCCATCGCCGGTGTCGACCACCACCTGGTCGGGCCCGTCGTTGACGATGCTCAGGTCTTCGCCGTCGCCGCACGCGCTGAGGACGACCGTCATCACGGCGAGCAGTGCGCCCGCCGACACCCGCGATCGAGTGCTCATGGGCCGACCGTACGGAGCGGCGTCGCGACGCGCGGGCGTTTCACGACGCCGCCACCAACTCTCCACGGACGCCCCGGCCAGGGACGGCGTCGCCCAGGCCGCGCCGCCCGATCGCATGATGGCGTCTACATGAGCCCTGCCTGGCGCGGCTCATGTAGACCCCATCGGCGCGTTGGCGCCGTCGAGTGGGGCGGCCGTGGCGGGCAGGTGGCCGGCGCCCGAGCCGCTCAGTCGCCGACGGAGGCGCAGCTCAGCGTGCCGGGGTCCACCTCGACGAGCGCGGTCGCCGCGGCGTTCGCGCCCCACGCGGCCTGGGCCGGGATCGTGGCGCCCGCCGCGGCGCCGGGTGCGGGGTAGATGGCCACGGAGGGGGAGCCGTCGCACAGCTGGAGCAGCGCGGGCACGCGGTCCGGTGGCCGCACGACGACGGCGTCGACCACCACCCAGGTCGGGTTGCCGTCCGCCGTCGTGCCGGTCGAGCGGAAGAGCGCGAGCAGCGAGGCGTCGGTCGGTGCGGGCACACCGCCGGGGCCCGGCGCGGCCGACGCACCGATGGCGTACCCGCACGGGTCGCCGGTCCCGCCCTCGAAGCACGACCCGAACGTCATGACCAGGTCAGCGGCGTGCCGCCGACCACCCAGCGCCACGAGCCCTCCGCGTTGCGGGCGTCGTAGGAGTCCTTGCCGATCAGCGACGCGGGGTCGGGGAACCCGGCGGGCAGGGCGTCCGCGGGCGGGGTGCCCGGGGGCGGGGTCGGCGCCACGGTGGGTGGGGCCGTGGGGGTGGGTGTCGGCTCCGGCGTCGGGCTCGGGGTGGGGGTGCCCGCCTCGGTCCCGGCCGACGCCGCTGTCGTCGTGGGCTGGCCGCCCCCGGCGCCGCACGCGGCGAGTCCCCAGGTCAGCGTGAGTGCCGCCACCAGGGCTGCGGTCCTGCGCGTCGTCGACATGTCCGCCTCCTCCGCCCGTACCGCCAGCGTAGTGATCACGGTCCGCGGCGGGGGCGGCGGTTCCGTCTACCTGGGCGTCGTTTTGCGGGGCCCAGGTAGACGGGATCGCACCTGGGGCCGGGCGTCACGCGCTCGCCGGCGCGTCCAGGTCGAACACGAGGACGGCGTCGGCGTTGTCACCGATGAGCGTGGCGAGCGGCCGGTGCACCGGGTGCGGCAGGTAGGCGTCGCGGGCGGCCGCGTCGACGAACCGCACGTACAGCCCGTGCTCGTAGCCGCGCTCGAGGCCCTCCGGGCTGACGCCGGGCCCGTGGGTCGCCTCGACGATCCCTGGGATGCCGGCGCGCACCGCCGCCACGGCCTCGTCGAGGCGCGCGACGACGTCGGGTGCGGCCGACGACGCCCACCGCATGAGCACCACGTGGATGATCTGTCCCGCCATCGCCCGGCCTCCTCAGCTCGCCGAGGCCATCGTCCCGCGCTCCCGGGCGCGCTGGCGGGCGGTTCCGGCGTCAGCCCTGCTCGGCGGCCCACGCCCGGACGCGCCGCGCGCTCTCCTCCTCCGACAGGTCCTCGACGCGAGTCATCAGCGACCACCGCACCCCGAACGGGTCGAGGATGCTGGCGAACCGGTCGCCGGAGACGAACGTCGTCGGCGCCTCGCGCACCTGCGCGCCCGCGGCCTCGGCGCGCGCGGCGAGGGCGTCGACGTCGGTGCAGTACAGGCCGATCGAGTAGCACGCGCCCTCCGCGGGCGGCGGCACCAGGCCGTAGTCGGGCGTCGGCTCGCCGAGCTGCAGGTGCCCGGCGCCGAAGTCGAGCTCGGCGTGCACGACGACGCCGCCCATCTCGGTGACGTCCACGACGCGCGCGCCGAGCACGTCGCGGTAGAACTCGACCGCCTGCGCGGCGCCCGGGATGGCCAGGAACGGCGTCAGGCTGGAGACGCCGTGCGGTCGGCCGTCGGTCGTGTGCTCGCCGGTGACGCCGGTCGACGGGGTCGTGGGGTTCGCGCTCATCGGGTCCTCCTTCGTCAGGGCGGCGCCCGGGGTGGCGCCGCAGCAAGGGCACGACGGTAGGCAGGGCGGTGCGGCGCAGGCTTGAACATCTGCGACACCGGCCGTTCACTGGGCCGGGTGCGCACAGGGCCGTCCGACGACGTCGCGGGAGCGTCCGCCGCGCCGTCGGGTGCCGCCGACGGGCAGCCCGCCGCCGTCGGCGACGGGCGCGGCGTCCTCTACCCCGCGCGCCTGCCACGGTTCTCCCGGTACCCGGCGCCGCCGGCCGTGGCCGACCGCGTGGCGTGGTTCTGGATCCCCGAGTGGGACCTGCCGCGCGGACGGTCGTCCCGCCAGCTACTCATCGCGTTCCCGGCGAGCAACCTCATCGTCGAGGGCGCATCCGTGCTGCTCAGCGGCCCGACGACGCGCGTCTCCCATCGCGACCTGGCCGGCCGGGGGTGGGCGGTCGGGGCGCTGCTGCGCCCGGCGGCCGTGCACGCCCTGCTGTCGGACCCGGGAGCGCTCGCGGACGTCGCGCGGCCGCTGGACGCGCCCGAGC
>JAEWYD010000208.1 GCA_023462275.1 Actinomycetes bacterium | reverse complement strand
GCCTGGCCGAGCACGTGGCGCGCGCCGAGCCGGGGAGCCTCGCCGCGTCGATGGCGACCGCCCCGGCCCCGCCCGGCACCGACCCCGTGCAGCAGGTGCCGCAGTTCCTCTTCGCGTTCGACGCCGCCGGCATGGCCACGTTCCGTGCGCTCGCGCTGCTGGCCACCCACCCGGCCGAACGGGCGCGCGCCCGCGCGGAGGCCGAGGGCGACCTCGGCGCCCCGCGCGACCTGCCCTACCTGCGCGCCTGCCTCCTGGAGTCGCTGCGCCTGTGGCCGACGACGCCGGCTGTGCTCCGAGAGACGACGCGGCGCACGACCGCGCTCGGTGGCCCCGTCCCGCCGGACACGATGGTGGTGATCTACGCGCCGCTGTTCCACCGCGACCCGTCGCTCGCCGAGGCCGACCGCTTCGCGCCCGAGCTGTGGCTGAGCGGCCCGGGGGAGCCTGGCGCGCGGACGCACCAGGAGTGGCCGCTCATCCCGTTCAGCGCGGGCCCCGCCGGGTGCCCCGGGCGCAACCTCGTGCTGCACGTCGGGTCGACGGCTCTGGCGCATCTCCTGGTCCACGAGCGGCGCCTCGCCGACGCCGGGCGGCTCGACCGCCGCGGCCGGCTGCCGGGCACGCTCGACCCGTACAGCCTGCGGTTCACCCGGTAGGAGCCCGGCGCGGCGCCCCCGTCGTCCGGTGGGCGGGCTCCGGCGCGGCATGCTTGTCCCCGACGCGGGCGCAGCGACCCGCGACGACGGCCCGGAGGTAGTCAGGATGCGTCGGTGGCTGGTGGACCCGGTCGTCGCGGCGTGCCTGCTGCTGACCGGGTGCTCCGGCGGCGGCCCCTTCGGTGAGTCGCTGGCCGACGTCGTGCGCGGCGTGCAGGGCGGCGAGTGCTTCGCCGCCGGCAGCGGCGACGGGTTCGACATCACGCGCGAGGTGCCCTGCACCCGCGAGCACGCGTGGGAGGTGGTGGGCACGGTGCCGCTGCCCGACGGCTACGCCGACGCGCCCTACCGGGAGCTCGTCGGGCCGGACGGCCGGCTGACGGACGCGGTGTTCCAGCCGTCGATGCGCCAGTGCGTGCCGATGGTCGCGCGGGCAGCGGGCCTGACGGCGGCGCTCGACGGCGTCGCGCCCTTCGGCCCGGACGCGCTGGTGTGGCCCGGCTTCTCGGGCAGCGTGCTGATCGTGGCCACGCCGGAGCGCGTCTGGTCGGACGCGCACGCGCTCCTGTGCGCCGTCGAGTGGCGCGGCCCGACGGGCAAGCCGATGCCCGTGGCCTCCGCGGACGACGAGCCGGCCATCGCGGGCTTCACCCGGCCAGAACCGCCCGAGCGGCGCGTGTGCCGCACCGTCGACGCCGGGGGCGACTACCGCGCGGCCAGCTGCGCGGAGCCGCACGCGGCCGAGTTCCTCTTCAGCTACGACGCGGCTGTGCACGGTGGGGACGTCGTCGGGCGCGCGGCACCCGGGCTCCTGAGCCCGGACGACTGGGCGGTGCTGGACGCGGCCTGCCAGGCGGCCGCGCCCGCCGTCTTCGGCGGCGAGCGGGAGCGCACCGACCTGACGATCGTCGCGGACGTCGACGAGCGGAGCTGGGGCGCCGGCGCCCTCGGCCCGGACACCCACCTCGTCGCGTGCATGGCCATGCCCAGCGAGCCGGGCCAGCTCCTCGACGGGCCGGTGTGGGGTCTCGGCGACGCGCCCGCGCAGCTGGCGGCGGCGTCGTGAGCGGGCCGGTCGTGCCGCCGGACGACGACGCGGACGCCACCCCGCCGCCGGTGATCACGCCGCGCCGCCTGCGCCGCACGCTGCTGGTGGTCGCCGGCCTGAACCTGGGGTACTTCGGCATCGAGGCGGCAGTCGCGCTCGCGATCGGCTCCGTGTCGCTCCTGGCCGACAGCGTCGACTTCCTCGAGGACACGGCGGTCAACCTGCTGGTGGTGCTGGCGCTCGGGTGGTCGCTGCGGGCGCGCGCCCGGACCGGCAAGGTCCTCGCCGTCGTGATCCTGCTGCCGGCCCTCGCGGCCGCGTGGGAGGCCTTCGACAAGGCGGGTCACCCCGCGCCGCCGGAGCCGCTGGCGCTCGCGCTGACGGCGGGTGGCGCGGCCGTCGTGAACGGCATCTGCGCGCTGATCCTGCTGCGCGTCCGCGCGCACGGCGGCTCGCTCACGCACGGCGCCTGGCTGGCCGCCCGCAACGACGTGCTGGTGAACCTCGCGATCATCGCGGTGGGCGGCCTGACGGCGTGGACGTCCAGCGGGTGGCCCGACATCGTGCTGGGGGTGGGCATCATCGCGCTCAACGTGACGGCCGCCCGGGAGGTCTGGGAGGTCGCCGAGTCCGAGACGGTCGCCGCGCGGGCGCTCGCCGGCGAGGACATCGACGACGACTGACCGGCGGGCCGGTCCGTCAGTCGACGGGCCACTCCTCGTCGTCGACGGCGCCGCCGCGGCGCACCAACGCCTCGATCCGCTCGGTCACGTCCCACACGTTGACGTTCATGCCCGCCGTCACGCGCCCGTCGCGGACCCAGAAGGCGAGGCACTCGCGCGCCGCGAGGTCGCCGCGGACCACGAGCTCGTCGTCGGGCGCGCCGAGGCCGACGTACTCCATGCCGAGGTCGTACTGGTCGGTGAAGAAATACGGGAGCCGGTCGTCGACGGCGTCGGCGCCCAGGATCGTGCGCGCGGCCACCTCGCCGTGCCGCCGTGCCGTCGCCCAGTGCTCGACGCGCAGGTGGCGCTCGTAGAACGGGTGCCAGGCGGCCGCGACGTCGCCGACGGCGAGCACGCGCGGGTCCGCGCTGCGCAGGTGGGCGTCGACGACGACGCCGTCGCGCACCTCGAGGCCAGCAGCCTCGGCCAGGTCCGTCG
>JAEWYD010000207.1 GCA_023462275.1 Actinomycetes bacterium | reverse complement strand
CTTGTCGGCGGGGTCGCGGGGGTCGCGGGCCACGGTCAGCCGCAGACGGTCGAGACGTCGTCGGCGGTGATCGGGTCGACGCCCGGCGTCGGCGTCTCCGTCGGCGTCACCGGCGTGCCGGCACCCGGCGCGGGCGCCGTCGTCCCCGGTGCGGGGTTGGCCGGGGCGGTGGCGCCCGGCGCGGTCGTCTCCGGAGCCGTCGGGGTCGCCGCGGGCGGCACGATCGGCGTGTCGTTGATGATCGCGGACCACACCTTGCCGGCGTCGGGCGCCCAGACGACCTCGTTGGGGTCGCTCGGGTTGGTCACGTTCGGGATCGTCATGAACACGATGTTGCCGCTCGGGACGTCCTTGAGGCTGAACGCCAGGCCGGTGAGCGTCGGGATGCTCCCGAGCTCGGGGCTCGTCGTGAGCGACTGCGTGGCCGCGTTGAGGAACTGGTAGAGGGACGCGGAGTCGGTGAGCATGTTCTTCGAGAGCACGCCCTGCGCGATGGCGCCGAGCAGCTGGTGCTGGCGGCCGAGCCGCATGAGGTCGGAGCCGTTGCCGAGGCCCTCGCCGGTCCGTGCGCGGGCCAGGGCGAGGGCCTGCTGCCCGTTGAGCACCTGCTGGCCGGGGAGGAGGTGCAGCTGGGCCTTCTTGGAGTACATCTCCTCGGGGATGCACATCTGCACGCCGCCCAGGGCCTCGACCATCCGCTCGAAGCCGGCGAAGTCCACGACGGCCCAGCCGTCGATGTAGACGCCCGTGAGCTGCTCGACCGTGCGGACGGTGCACGCCGCGGCCTCGCCGACGTCGTCGTGCGCGGCACCGATCGAGAACGCCGCGTTGAAGCGCGCCGACTGCGACCGCGACGAGGTCCCGTCGTTGTAGTTGCAGGACGGGATCGTGACGCGGGAGTCGCGCGGGATCGAGACGAGCTCGACTCGCGACCGGTCGGCCGAGATGTGGGCCACGATCGTGGTGTCGGACCGCATGCCGTCGACGACGCCGCCGATCTCGCCGTTCTCGCCGCTGCGGACGTCGGAGCCCATGAGCAGCAGCGTCAGCGCGCGCCCGGCGTTCGGGTCCTCGGGGTCCTGCGGCTCGGGCCGGTCGGGGCGCTCGCCGAGCAGGTGCTGCACGTCCTCGGTGTGGATGTTGTTCTGCAGCCGCACGTAGCCGGTCGCCACGCCGGCCACCCCGAAGGAGACGACGGCGACGAGGGCGAGCGCGATGCCGCGCAGCACCGAGTGGCCGTGGTGCTTACGAGCGTGCCGGGTGGCGCGCCCCAGCGGGGCCGAGTGCCGTGGGTTCACAGGTCACGAGCATAGGAGGCGGGGTCCGGACGCCCGCGGGCGGCCGGGGGTGAACACGTGAAAATGTCGTGCACATCGCTCAGACCAGGCCGGACGCGCGGTGGAGGAACGCCGCCATGGCGTCCCGGGCCACCGGCCAGCCCGGCCGGAACGAACCGTCCGGGTACCCCGTCGTGATGCCCGTCTGCTGCATCCACCGGATGGCGTCCTCGAAGACGTAGCCGTCGGCGACGTCGGGGAAGGGCTTCTCGCCCGGCGCGGCCGACGGGGCCGCGTCACCGGAGAGCCGGAACAGGAACGCCGCCATCGCCTCGCGGGAGATCGACTCGCCGGGCCGGAACTCCGCGGTGCCGTCCGGGTTGCGCGTGCCCGTGGCGAGCCGGTTCGCCGCCATCCACTCGATCGCCGAGTAGAACGGGTGGCTCGGGCTCACGTCGACGAACGTCGGCGTCGCGGGCGGGGCGAACGCCGGCGAGCCGGCGGCGCGGTAGATGAACGCGGCCATCGCCTCGCGCGTCACGAGGGCGGCCGGCCGGTACGTGCCGTCGGGGTGACCGGTGGTGATGCCCGCCGCGAAGATCCACTGGATGTCCGTCGCGAATGTGAGCGACGCCGGGACGTCCGCGAACGCCATCGTCGGCGTGGTCGCGCTCAGCCACCCGACGCCGTCGACGGTGGTCGCGGCCGAGCCGGCGGCCCGGGTGACGTGCAGCGCGCCGGTCGGGCTCGCGGGCACGAGCACGAGACCGCACCCGCCGGGCACGGCGGAGGTGTCGATGCGGGCGCCGTGGGTCCGGCCGTCGGGCGTGATCGTCACGTCGCCGTCGGCGCTGCACACCCGCAGCACCTCCTGGGCGACGTCGGGCGACGTCACGCCCAGGTCACCCGCGACCGAGACGGTCGTGGTGTCGCCGCCGGCGGTCGCGCCGGCGTCGACCACCCGCGGCGCGTCGGCCGCGACGAAGCCGGGCGGGAAGCGCAGCGTCACGGACGCCGTCGTCGACATCGACTTGCCCAGCGTGGAGGTGCCCGTGATGGACACGGGGTACGTGCCGGGCTCCAGGTACGCGTCCGTCCCGCTCACCGACCCGTTCCAGAGCTGGTGGATGGTCTGCGCCTGCGGCGCCGTGCGGGTCAGCTGGGCGGCGGTGCCGCTCGCGTTGCCCACCGTGAACCGGACGGTCGCCGGCACGGGGACGTCGGTCGACATCGTCGCGCCCTCGCGGAAGAGGTCGCCCGCGCCCGCCCAGGTCCCGGCGAAGGACGGCGTGCCGGACAGCGCGATCGCGCGGGCCGACTCGCGGATGGCACCGAGCACGTTCCAGAAGGACCCGGGGCACGCCGTCTGGGCGACGTCCCGGTGGCCGATCACCAGGGGGCCCGTGAAACCGCCCTTCGTGGAGGTCGACGTGGGGTCGACGCCGTGGAGGTAGGACTTCCAGCCGACGACGCGGACGATCGCGTCGATCGCCGGCTGCGGCGGGTCGATCGCCGAGTAGTCGCCGAGCACGGAGATGCCGACGCCGCCGGTGTTCTGGCCGGACGCATGGACCCCGATGACGAGCCGGTCCACCCCGCCGCGGCGGCCCTCGAACACCTGGCCGTACTTGTCGACGAGGAAGTTGTACCCGACGTCGCACCAGCCCCGGGCGCTGACGTGGTACTGCTGGATGCCCCGGATGATCCGTGCGGAGTCGCCCGGCAGGTAGGAGTTGGTGCCGGCGGTGTGGTGGATGACGAACCGCTCGAGCTTCGAGGCGTAGGCCGGCTCGCAGCCGGGGTAGGGGAGCGCCTCGCTCGCGCCCCACACGGACCGCGGGATGTACTGCGGGGTCGGGACGGTCGCGGCGAGCCCGTCACCGGCAGCCCCGGCTGCCTCGGCCGCGACGTCCGACGTCGAGCCGGCGGCGGCCGGGTTCACCAGCACCAGGTCGGCGCCGGAGACCGGCGCGGAGGACAGGCCGTCGATGCGCACCTGCACGCGGTCGGCGCCCACGGCGACCATCGCGTCGCTCGTGACGGGACCGCCGCCGTCCCGCTCCATGTCGACGACCTGCCACGCGCCCCAGCCGTCCGCGGTCCGGAACCGGACCGTCGCCGTCGGCTGCGCCGCCGTGGTGGGCGTCCACTCGAGCCCGACGACCGCGGCGTCCTGCGTCGGGAGGTCGCGCTCGAGCACCGTACTGGTCTGGGCGGCGAGGTCGGAGCCGCCCGACGGCGGCGCGCCGGCGAGCAGGTCGACGTGGGTGATCGGGTCCGGCGGCGTCGGCGCGGCGTGCGCCGCGGTGGCGCCCAGCGGTAGGGCGAGGCCCATGGTGACGGCGACGACGAGCGGACGCGAGCGCATGCTTCCCCCTTGTGGCGGGTCCCCGGGCGGCCCCTGCCGCGGCCATCGTCGCGCCGCGCCGCCCTCGGCACCAGGGC
>JAEWYD010000206.1 GCA_023462275.1 Actinomycetes bacterium | reverse complement strand
CCGGGGGGGTGTTTACCCCGGGGCCGCGGGGGGGGGGCCGCCACCCGGCCCCGCGCCCGAAGTCACCCCGGCCCGTTGTCGTCCAACGGGCGCCGGGTCACCTATCCTTGACCGGGCGTGCGCCTCGAGCGCGCGACCGACAGGCCGCGGCAGTCGGACCGCCGCCACTGACGTAAGGGAACGACCTTGACCGCACTGCGCATCGTCCTGCAGGTCCTGCTGGTGCTCACCAGCGCCGTCGTGGTTCTCCTCGTGCTGCTCCACAAGGGGCGCGGCGGTGGCCTCTCCGACATGTTCGGTGGCGGCATCACGAGCGGCGCCGGCAGCTCCGGCGTCGCCGAGCGCAACCTCAACCGCCTCACGGTGGGCACCGCCCTCGTGTGGACGGCCGTGATCATCCTGCTGGGCCTGATCCAGCGCGTCGACTGAGGAGTCCACATGGCCAGCGGTAGCGCGATCAGGGGTTCCCGCGTCGGGGCAGGACCGATGGGTGAGGCCGAACGCGGCGACTCCGCCCCCCGGTTCTGGGTGTCCTACTGGTGCGCCAACGGCCACGAGACGCGTCCCAGCTTCTCGGAGGAGGCCGGCGTCGAGGCCCCCGAGACCTGGGACTGCCCGCGCTGCGGCTTCCCCGCCGGTCGCGACAAGGACGCCCCGCCGGAGCCGGTTCGCAACGAGCCGTACAAGACGCACCTCGCGTACGTGAAGGAGCGCCGCTCGGACGCCGACGGCGCCGCGATCCTGGACGAGGCACTCGCCGCACTCCGCGCTCGTCGCGGCGGCTGAGCGTCTCCGTCGTCCGCCACGAGGGCCCTCGCCGGGAACGGCGGGGGCCTTCCTCGTTCAGCGGAGCCGTGCCACGAGGAAGCCGTCGTAACCCTTGCGCCCGACCGTCTGCACGACCGTCACGTCCAGCCCGAGGTCCTGGGCGGCTGCCTCGATGACGGCGCGGGCGCCGCGGACGCGGTCGTCGGCGCTGCCCGCGTCCGCGACGGCACCGCCGCGCACCACGTTGTCCACCACGACGACCGTGCCGGGCCGGCCCAGCCGCAGGGCACCTTCGAGGTAGGTGACGTTCGAAGGCTTGTCGGCGTCGATGAAGACCAGGTCGAAGGGCTCGACGCCTTCGTCGGCGAGCTCGGCCAGCACGTCGACACCGCGACCGACCCGCAGGTCGACGACGTCGTCGAGGCCCGCCAGCCGGAGGTTCGCCGCGGCCACCGCCGCGTGGTCCGGGTCCGCCTCGATCGTGACGAGCCGCGCGCCGGGCGTGCTGAGCCCGCGCGCGATCCAGATGGCGCTCACGCCCGCCAGCGTGCCGATCTCCAGCGCACGCCGGGCGCCGGCCGTCAGCGCGAGCAGCTGCAGAAGTCGGCCCTGGAGGGGCGAGACCTGGATGGGCGGCAGCCCGGCCGCGTCGGCTGCGGCCTGGGCGGCGCGCAGGATGTCGTCCTCGGGCAGCAGGGCCTCGACGTAGTCGTCGACCGCCTCCGGCAGCCCGCCCGCCCAGGCCGGCACGGGCGCCGTCATCCGGCGGCGGCGACGTCGACGAGCCAGAGCGTCCCGCGGCGGCCGCGCGCGCCGCGTGCCGGCGTCTCGGTGACAGGTCCGTCCGCGAGACCGCGTGCCACGGCGTCGGCCTTGTCCCCGCCGGCGACGACGAGCCAGACCTCGTCGGCGGCCTCGATGGCGGGGTACGTGAGGCTGACCCGGTCGGGTGGGGGCTTGGGGGAGTCGTGCACCGCGACCGCGGTGCGGTCGACCACGGCGAGCGTGTCCTGGCCCGGGAAGAGGGAGGCGACGTGCCCGTCGGGCCCGACGCCGAGCAGGAGCACCGTGAACGCCGGGACGCCCGGGCCTGCGTCGTCGGCGTCGTCGTCGCCGGCCCCGGCGAATCGTCCGAGCTCGGCGGCGTAGGCGGCAGCCGCGTCCTCGGCCGAGCCGATCCCCGGCGCGTCCGACGGCGGCACGACGTGCACGTTCTCCACGGGGATGGGCAGGCCGTCGAGGAGCGCGTTGCGGGCCTGCGTCTCGTTGCGCTCCGCGTCACCCGCGGGCAGGAAGCGCTCGTCGCCCCACCACAGGTGCACGCCGGTCCAGTCGACGGCGTCGCGGAGCGGCGACACTGCGATCTCGCCGAGCACCCGGATCCCCACGGTGCCGCCGGTCAGGCCCACGTGCACCGGGCGTCGCACGGACTGGACGTCGAGGAGCCGCAGGAGGAGCCGGGCGGCCGTCGCCTGGGCCAGCGTCGCCGGGTCCGGGTGGACGACGACGGCGCTCACGAGAGCACCGCCTCGAGGCCGGCGCCCAGCACCTCGCCGTACACCTCGTCGGCGTCGAGGCGGCGCAGGTCCTCCGACAGGCACTCGCGCAGCTCCCGCAGCGGCATGGCGACGTGGCGCACTGGCTGTCCGGGCTGCTCCAGCGTCGCGGTCCGGCCGTCGGGCCGGTCGATGAGGACGGGACCCGAGGCCGTCTCGAGGACGACCTCGGTGAGCGCCTGCACGCCCGTCTGGCGGACCACCTCGACCGGGCAGCCGAGCTCGTGCGCGAGCCAGGCGGCGAGCAGGTACACCGAGGGGTGCTCCTCGTCACCGCTCACGCGGGCCCGGGTGACCTCGTCCTCGGGCTGGAGGTCGAGCGAGGCGGCGAGCAGGCCGCGCCAGACGGTCAGGCGCGTCCACGCCAGGTCGGTGTCGCCGTCGGTGTAGCCGTCCCGCAGGCGTCGGAGCGTGCCGATCGGGTCGCTGCACGCCGTGGCGTCGGTGATCCGGCGCTGCGCCATCCGCCCGATCGGGTGCTCGGCGGGACGGGCGGGGATCTCGCGCGGCCACCACGCGACGATCGGTGCGTCGGGGAGGAGGAGTGGCATCACGAGGGTGTCGCTGTGCGCCAGGAGGTCGCCGGTCGCGTGCAGCAGGACGACCTCGCTGGCACCGGCGTCGCCCCCGACGCGGATCTGGGCGTCGACGCGGGCGTCGCCCTCCCGGCCGTCGCGCGCGAGGACGATCACGCGCATCGGGTGCTCGCGGCTGACGTCGTTGGTGATGGCGACGGCCTCCTCCACGTCGGCCGCCTCGGCGTCGATGATGAGGGTGAGGACGCGGCCGAGGGCGACGGCGCCACCCTCCTCGCGCAGGTGGACGAGGGTTCGGGCCACCTCACCCGTGGTCGTGTCCGGCAGGTCGACGATCATGGGTCACCTCCTCAGGGTCGGCGCCAGGTGCGCCCGTCGCGGGCCATCATCGCGTCGGCGGACGCCGGGCCCCAGGTGCCCGAACGGTACGGCTCGGGCCGCCCGTCGGACGCCCAGAACTGTGTGATGGGGTCGAGGATCATCCAGGAGAGCTCCACCTCGCGGTGGCGCGGGAACAGCGGCGGGTCGCCCAGCAGCACGTCAAGGATGAGCCGCTCGTACGCCTCGGGAGAGGACTCGGTGAACGCGTGCCCGTACCCGAAGTCCATCGTGACGTCGCGGACCTCCATGGCGGTGCCAGGCACCTTCTCCCCGAACCGGATCGTCACGCCCTCGTCGGGCTGCACCCGGATGACGAGCGCGTTGGAGCCGAGCTCCGTCGTCGCCGTGGACTCGAACGGCAGGTGCGGCGCCTTCTTGAAGACGACGGCGACCTCGGTCACGCGCCGGCCGAGCCGCTTGCCGGCCCGCAGGTAGAACGGCACGCCCGCCCACCGGCGGGTGTCGATGTCCAGGCGGATGGCGGCGTAGGTCTCGGTCGTGGAGTCCGGGGCGATGCCCTGCTCCTCGAGGTAGCCGACGACCTCCTGCCCGCCCTGCCAGCCCGCCGAGTACTGACCGCGCGCAGTGTGGGCGGCGAGGTCCTTGGGGAGCCGCACCGCGGAGAGCACCTTCTCCTTCTCCGCCCGCAGGTCGTCCGGGCCGAACGACACGGGCTCCTCCATCGCGGTGATGGCGAGCAGCTGGAGCAGGTGGTTCTGGATGACGTCCCGTGCGGCGCCGATGCCGTCGTAGTACCCGGCCCGGCCCCCGATGCCGATGTCCTCGGCCATGGTGATCTGGACGTGGTCGACGTAGTTGGCGTTCCAGATCGGCTCGAACAGCTGGTTGGCGAACCGCAGCGCCAGCATGTTCTGGACGGTCTCCTTGCCCAGGTAGTGGTCGATGCGGAAGACCGACTCGGGCGCGAACACCTGGGAGACGACGTCGTTGAGCTCGCGCGCGGAGGCCAGGTCGTGGCCGAACGGCTTCTCGACGACGACCCGTCGCCACGCGCCGGGCCGCTCCTCGGAGAGACCGGAGCGCGCCAGCTGGCGGCAGACCAGCGGGAACGCCTTGGGGGGCACCGAGAGGTAGAACGCGTGGTTGCCGCCGGTGCCCCGCTCGGCGTCGAGCTCGGCGACGGTCGCGCTGAGCCGGTCGAACGCGTCGTCGTCGTCGAACTCGCCCTGGACGAACCGGATGCCCTCCGCGAGCTGCTCCCACGTCGCCTCGCGGAACGGCGTGCGGGCGTTGGCCTTGACGGCGTCGTGGACGACCTGGGCGAAGTCCTGGTCCTCCCAGTCGCGCCGGGCGAAGCCGGTGAGCGCGAACCCGGGCGGCAGGAGGCCCCGGTTGGCGAGGTCGTAGACGGCCGGCATCAGCTTGCGCCGCGCCAGGTCGCCCGTGACGCCGAAGATCACCAGGCCGCACGGCCCGGCGATGCGCGGCAGGCGCCGGTCGCGGGGGTCGCGCAGGGGGTTGGGGCTCACCGGGCCTCGCCGAGGCCGCGCTCGACGGTCGAGAGCAGGTCGGTCCAGCTCGTCACGAACTTCTCCACGCCCTCGACCTCCAGCGTCCGGGTCACCTCCGCCAGGTCGACCCCGACGCGCTGAAGGCGGTTGAGGCGGCCCTCCGCCTCCGCGAGCGCGTCCGGGATCAGCCCGGCCACGCTCCCATGGTCCGCCACGGCCTCGAGAGTCGCACCCGGCATGGTGTTGACGACGCCGTCGGCCACCAGCTCGTCGACGTAGCGGGTGTCCGGGTAGGCCGGGTCCTTGACGCCTGTGGAGGCCCACAGGGGTCGCTGCGGGCGGGCGCCGGCGGCGCGCAGGCGTTCCCACGCGGGGGTCGCCTGCTCGAGGAGGTGCTCGCCGTAGGCGATCCGCGCGTTGGCGATGGCGATCGACCCGCGCAGCGCCGCCGCCTCGGGCGTGCCGAGGGCGTCGAGCTGCTTGTCCACCGCGGAGTCGACCCGCGACACGAAGAACGAGGCGACGGACGCGATGCCCCGCACGTCCCGGCCCGCCTCGAGGGCCTGCTCGATGCCCGCGCGGTACGCGTCCATGACGGCGCGGTAGCGATCGATCGAGAAGATGAGCGTGACGTTGACGCTGATCCCCTCGGCAACGGCGGCCTGGATCGCCGGCAGCCCCTCGACGGTCGCGGGGATCTTGATGAACAGGTTGGGGCGGTCCACCGTCGCCCAGAGGCGGCGCGCCGCCGCGAGGGTGCCCTCGGTGTCGCGCGCGAGCCGGGGGTCGACCTCGATGGACACGCGGCCGTCGAGGCCGCCGGTCGCCTCGTGGACAGGGGCGAGGACGTCGCAGGCGGTCCGGACGTCGTCCGTGGTGATCCGGAAGACCGCCTCCTCGACGTCGGCTCCGGCGGCCCGGAGCTCGGCGAGCTGGGCGTCGTAGGCGCTGCCCTTGGCCAGGGCCGAGGCGAAGATCGTCGGGTTGGTGGTCACGCCGACGACGCCGCGCTCGGCCACCAGGCGCGCGAGGCCGCCGTCGGCGAGCAGCTCGCGGGAGAGGTCGTCGAGCCAGATGGCGACCCCTGCTTCACGGAGAGCGATGATCGGGGCCGGCGGGACGGAGCTGACGGTGGTGCTCACTGGCTCTCCTCACGTTGGGGGTGGGGCGGGCGCGGCGGGGGGGGCC
>JAEWYD010000205.1 GCA_023462275.1 Actinomycetes bacterium | reverse complement strand
GCGGCAAGCTCGTCGCGACCGGCATGGTGACCGGCGCGCTCGCGATCGCGGGCGCTGGTGCGGCGGCCGCCGTCGCGCCCTACTCGCCCGTGGCCCGCGTCGTGGAGTCGGCGGCGCAGGCGATCGGCCTGAACTGGTCGCCGATGCCGGACGGCTACACGCGCGCGCAGTACGACGCCTTCTGGGACGCCGGCTACACGATCGACGACGTGTACGCGCTCCAGAAGCTGTGGAACCTGGACGCCATCGAGACCAAGGCCCGCGCCGGGCAGCTGCTGCTGGAGGGGCGGGTGCCGCCGGTCCCGCCCGGGAGCACGCCGGCCGGCGAGCCCGAGCCCTCGGGGCTCGAGCCGACCCCCGACACGCAGCTCGAGGCGCAGCTCATGGCGTTCTGGGGTGCGGGGTACACCGCCGAGGACGTCGACGCCTTCAAGGAGCTGTGGAACCTCGACGACCTCGATGCCAAGACGAAGGCCGGCGAGATGCTGATCGAGGGCATGCAGCCGCCGATCCTGCCCAGCGGCGCCGCCATCGAGGACGTCACCGACGCCGAGCTCGCCGCCCTGTGGCAGGCGGGGTACAGCGTCGAGGACATGGAGGCGCTCGCGGAGCTGTGGCAGATCGACCTCGGCGCGACCAAGGCGCGGGCCGGGCGGATGGTGCTGGACGGCGAGGAGCTGCCCATCGAGGCGGGCTCGTCGCTGCCCTGACGGGCCGGGGTGGGCCGTCCGGCATAGCCCCGTCCGGCGTCGTGTTGACTACGCACGTGACCGAGACGAGCCCTGCCCGCCTGCCCCGCGTCCGCGCGTCCGAGCTGGTCGGCCGAGGCTGGCTGAACACTGGCGGCAAGGACCTCGCGCTGGCGGACCTCCGAGGTCGTGTGATCGTCCTAGACTTCTGGACGTTCTGCTGCATCAACTGCCTGCACGTCCTGGACGAGCTGCGCGAGCTCGAGGCGGAGTACCGCGACGTGCTGGTGATCATCGGCGTGCACTCGCCGAAGTTCGTGCACGAGGCCGACCCGGTCGCGCTCGCCGCAGCCGTCGAGCGGTACGAGGTGCACCACCCGGTGCTCGACGACCCCGAGCTGGTGACCTGGTCCGCGTACACTGCGCGCGCCTGGCCCACGCTCGTCGTCGTCGACCCCGAGGGCTACGTCGTCGCGCACATGGCCGGCGAGGGGCACCGCCGCAACCTCGAGATCCTCGTCCGCGACCTCGTGGCCGAGCACGACGCCAAGGGCACGCTCCACCGCGGCGACGGGCCCTACGTGCCCCCGGCCGCGACGTCGGGCACGCTGCGCTTCCCGGCGAAGGCGACCCGCCTGCCGAACGGGAACCTCCTCGTCGCGGACGCCGGCCACCACTCGCTTGCCGAGCTCGCGCCCGACGCCGAGACGCTGGTCCGGCGCATCGGCTCGGGTGAGCGGGGGCTGGCGGACGGCGGCCCCGACGACGCCCGGTTCAGCGAGCCCAACGGCCTGTGCCTGGTGCCGGCGGAGCTGCGGGAGCGGCTCGGCTACGACGTCCTGGTCGCGGACACCGTCAACCACGCGCTGCGCGGCGTGCGCCTCGACGACGGCAGCGTGCGCACGGTCGCGGGCACGGGCGAGCAGTTCATGGTGGGCGGTCCGGACAACCTCGAGCCGTGGCCGGACGGCGCCGGCCGGCCCGAGTGGGCGCCCGGCGGCCAGTACCCGGCGCGGATGGTCCGGTTGTCCTCGCCGTGGGACGTCGCGTGGTCCGCGGAGCTGGCCGCGTTCGTCGTCGCGATGGCGGGCACGCACACCCTCTGGGCCTTCGACGACGAGGAGGGCTCGCTCCGGCACCTCGCGGGCACCATGAACGAGGGCCTGGTGGACGGCCCGGGGCTCGAGTCGTGGTTCGCGCAGACGTCGGGCCTCGCCGTCGGCCCGGGCGGGCGGGTCTGGCTCGCCGACTCCGAGGTCTCCGCGTTGCGCTGGCTGGAGCCGCAGGGCGGCGAGGTGACGGTGCGCACCGCCGTCGGGCAGGGCCTGTTCGACTTCGGCCACCGCGACGGCCCGGCCGACCAGGCGCTCCTGCAGCACCCGCTGGGCGTGGCGGTGCTTCCGGACGGCAGCGTCGCGATCGCCGACACCTACAACGGCGCGGTCCGGCGCTGGGCCCCCACGCCCGACGGCGTCGGCGAGGTGACCACGCTGGCCCGCGACCTGGCCGAGCCCTCCGGCCTGCTCGTGGACGCCCACGACGACGGCACGCTCGACCTCCTGGTCGTCGAGTCGGCGGCGCACCGGATCACGCGCCTGCGCCTCCCGGCGCGTCTGGCGGGCGAGATCCTCGACGCCGGCGCGCACCGCACGCAGCGGCCCGTCTCGGAGATCGGTGCGGGCGAGCTGCGGCTCGATGTCGTGTTCACGCCGGCCGCGGGGCAGAAGTACGACGACCGCTACGGGCCGTCGACCCGGCTGCAGGTCTCGGCGACGCCGCCGGATCTCCTGCTCGACGGCGCCGGCGACGACGTCCCGCTCACGCGCACCCTGCGCATCAACCCGGCGGTGGCCGACGGCGTCCTGCACGTGACTGCGCAGGCGGCGTCGTGCGACGCGGACCCGGCGATCGAGTACCCGGCCTGCCACCTCAACCAGCAGGACTGGGGCGTGCCGGTGCGGGTGGTCGACGGCGGCCCGGGCGTCCTGACCCTGCCCCTGCGCGGCTGAGCCCCACCCGGCGCACCGGCCGGGGCGACGCGAAACGCGGCGACCGGCGCGTCGAAACTGTGCTCCGGTGATGACCGAACCTGTCGGAGGTGATCACCCGCGTACTAGCCTGGTCGTGTCGCCAGCGCCTCGTCAGTGCCGACGGGAGCGGCGGCTCGACCAAGGGGGGGGTCGATGGGCTTCGTCGACGACGCGCGCCGTGAGCGCGGCGGGCGTCCAGCGCCGAGCGGGTGCGCGCGCCTGCACCGCACCCGCGCCAGAGCGCGCGCCGGTGGAGCGGGGTGGCGGCCGTGATCCGCACCACCGCCCTCTCCGTCGCCGAGAGCGACCCGTGCGCGCACGTCGGCGTCCTGGCCGACCTGCGGACGTTCGCGGGCCTCGGCGCCTACGGCACCGCCGTCCTGACCACGCTCACGGCGCGCGGGCCGCGCGGCGTGGTCGGGACGCACACCGTGCCGGCTGACTTCGTCGAGCGCCAGCTGCGTGCGCTCGTGGAGGACGTGCAGATCGATGCCGTCCGGATCGGGACGCTCGCGACGGCGGACGTGGCTGACGCCGTCGCGAGCGTCCTGGCGGACCACCCGCACGAGCGCGTCGTGCTCGACCCGGTCCTCCTTCGGGCGGACGGGCGGGCCGCGCCGGACTCCCTCGTCTGCGCCCTGCGCCGGCTCATGATGGTCACGTCGTTGGTCACGCCGAACCGCGAGGAGGCCGCGCGGCTGCTCGGCGAGCCGGTGGCCGCCGACGTCGCCGAGATGTTCGCGCAGGCCCGTCGCCTGCTCGACGCCGGTGCCGCGCGCGTGCTCCTCAAGGGCGGCTGCGTGGGCGGCGGGGACGCCGTCGACGTCCTGGTCGGGCCCGAGGGCGAGGACCTCATCACCGCGCCCTGGATCGACTGCGCGCAGGCGCGGAGTGCGGGGTGCGTGCTCTCGGCGGCGATCGCCGTCACGCGCGTGCGGAGCCGGTCCTGGCTGCAGGCGGTCACCGAGGCCAAGCAGTGGGTGTC
>JAEWYD010000204.1 GCA_023462275.1 Actinomycetes bacterium | reverse complement strand
GGGTGCGCCGCCCCGCTGCGGTGGTGGCGGCGGTGGGGGCCGCCGCCCGGACGGGCCGCCCGGCCCGGGTCTGGATGTCGACCATCGTGGCGCGGGCAGGGGGCGCGGCCGAGGCCCTGGCGTCACGGCCGGGTTACCGCTCGCCCCCGGGTGTTAAAGGCCGGTGAACTGCGACGACGCCGGTTACAGCTGGGTAAGAAGGTGCCCGCGGCCCTGGCGCGGCCGCGGCGTGGCCGCCTAGCGTCGGGCCTGCCGCCCGGCCCTCCGCGAACTCGACGGAGGCACTGCCATGACGATCCACGACACCGACCTGGCCTCGACCGGCCTGCGCGTCGACGGCCCGACGCGGGGCGCGCCGCTGGACGCCCCGACGCTGGGCGCCTTCGACCGCCTCGCCAAGGGCGACCCCGCGCCCGGCTGGCTGCGTGACGGCGTCGTGCGTGCGTGGGGCCACCCGGCCGGGCGGACCGACGTCCGGCTCATCACCGTCTCGGAGAACGCGACGTTCCTGGTCTCGGTGGAGGGGCGGCCCGTGTCGGTGGTCCGCGTCGCGCGGCCCGGGTACATGGCGGGGATCGTCGCGTTCGAGTCCGAGGCGGCGTGGGTGCGCGCGATCTCCCGGGCGCGCGTCGCGCGGGTGCCCGAGCCGCTCGAGACCGAGCGTGGCGGGATGGTCGCCGTCGTGGAGGACGAGCACGGGGTCGGCTGGAGCTGCGTGAGCTCGGCGTTCGTCGCCGGCGAGGTGCTCGAGGACGTCGCCGACCCGGTGCCGCACTACCGCGCCATCGGCCGCACGACGGCGCTGCTGCACGACCACGCCCAGGCCTGGAAGCCGCCGTCGTGGTTCCGCCGGCACTCGTGGGACGTCGCCGACATGGTGGGGTCGCACCCCCGGTGGGGGCGCTGGCAGGACGCCGCGCTGGACGACGCCGGCCGGCAGCTCCTCGAGGCCGCCGAGGCAGCCGCCCTGGGCGCGCTGGCCGTGGTCCCGCGGACGTCGTCGGACTGGGGCCTCATCCACGCGGACCTGCGGCCGTCGAACATCATGATCGACGGCGCGGACCTGACGGTCATCGACTTCGACGACGCCGGGTTCGGGTGGTTCATGTACGACTTCGCCTCCGCGCTGACCTTCATGGAGCACCTGCCGCAGGCGCCGACCATGGCCCAGGAGTGGGTGGCTGGGTATGCCGAGGTGCGGCCCCTGTCGCGCGACGACGCCGTCATGGGCTGCGCGCTGTCGATGATCCGGCGGCTGCAGATGCTGGGCTGGACGACGACGCACCGCGAGGACGCGCTGCCCCCGGCCCTGTGGGTCGCGCAGGTGAGCGGCACGGTCGAGGTGGCGCGGCACTACCTCGCGTCGGCGACCTGGCTGGTGGACTAGCAGCGGTCCGGCTCACGGCGGTCGCCGACGGCGGCTGCGCCCGTCCACAAGCCCCCGCGCGGCGGGCGTCGTCGGTGACATACTCACGCCGGCAACGACCACGGGGGGGCGGCATGGGCGCGGAGGAGACGGACGCGGGCACGGACGTGGGCACCGGACCTGCGGGTGGCGCGGCGATGGGTGGCGTGCCGGTGGACGCCGCCGCTCCCGCTCCCGCGCCGGTGGGAGTGGTCCCGGCCACGGGCATTGCGCCGCCGCCCACGGGTCCCGCGGATCCCGCCGGTCCGGCAGCCCCGGGTCCCCGCCCGCGCGCCAAGAAGCGGCCGGTGTACCTCGCGTCGTACGGCAGCCGCGTCGGCGCGACGTTGATCGACGGCGCCGTCGAAGGTGTGCCCGCGCTGATCGGTTTCATCATCTCGAACGCCGTGGCGTCCGACTGGCACGCCTCCGACGAGGCCAAGACGTTCGCTCTCGCCGCGGTCATCCTGGGAGTGAGCCTCACGTTCATCGCCGGTCTCGAGAACCGGGCGCACTGGCAGGGCCGCACCGGGCAGAGCATCGGCAAGAAGGCCTGCGGCATCGCCGTCATCATGCCGGGCACGCGTCTGCCCACCGGCCCGGGTCTCGGCCTCCTCCGGCAGCTCGCGCACATCGTCGACGCGTGGCTGATCGTCGGCTACCTGTGGCCCCTGTGGGACCCGCGGCGGCGTACCTTCGCCGACATGATGACTGGCACCGTGGTGGTGAAGGTCCGATGACGACGCCGCCCGAGAACCCGTACGCGTCCCCGGCCGAGGGCTGGCCGGCGGCGCCGCAGGCGTACCCGCAGTCCGCGTTCCCGCAGCCCGGCTACGGCCAGCCCGGGTACCCCCAGCCCACGTACCCGCAAGCCGGGTATGCGCCGTCGGGCTACCCGCATCAGGCACCCGCGCCGCAGGCGTACCCCCAGCCCGGGTATCCCCAGCCCGCGTACGGCCAGGCCGGGTACTCGCCGCCCGCCTACCCCCAGCCCGGGTACGGCCAGACCGGCTACGGCCAGGCGGGCTACGGCACGCACGGCCGGTCGCTGCCGCCGCTCGCCCACTGGGGCAAGCGCGCCGGCGCCCTGCTCATCGACTCGCTGATCCCGACGCTGTGCATCATTCCGTCGCTGGTCGTCATGGGGACGACCCTGACCACCGACGGCTACGACCGCTTCGGCAACGCGGTCACCGTCCCGTCCGCGACCGGCGTCGTCGCCATGCTGCTCGGCTACGCGCTGGCGATCGGCGTCAGCATCTGGAACCGGTGGGTGCGGCAGGGCCGGACGGGTCGATCGCTCGGCAAGCAGGCACTCGGCATCACCCTGGTGTCGGAGCAGACGGGCCAGCCGATCGGCGCCGGGATGGCGTTCGTCCGCGACCTCGCGCACATGGCGGACAGCTTCTTCTACGTCGGCTACCTCTGGCCCCTGTGGGACGCGAAGCGCCAGACGTTCGCGGACAAGATGCTCAGCACGGTCGTCCTGGACGGCTGACGCCCGTCGTCAGGCGTCCAGGAAGCCGACGAGCTCCTCGGCCAAGCCGGTGTAGGAGCCCGGCGTCATCTCCGCGAGCCGCGTCGCCACGCCGTCGGGCAGACCGAGGCCGGCCACGAAGGTGCGGATGTCGTCGCCGTTCACCCGGCGACCGCGCGTCAGCTCCTTGAGGCGCTCGTATGGCTCCTCCATGCCGGGCACGCCCGCGACGCCCGCCGCGCGCATCGCCGACTGGATCGCCTCGCCGAGCACCTCCCAGTTGGCGTCGAGGTCGCGCTCCATCGCGGCGGCGTCGACGTCGAGGCCCGCGAGCCCACGCCGCACGTTGTCGATGGCCAGCATCGAGTGGCCGAACGCGGGGCCGATGTTGCGCTGCGTCGTGGAGTCGGTGAGGTCCCGCTGCATGCGCGAGGTGACGAGGGTGGCCCCGAGGGTGTCGAGGAGAGCGCAGGACAGCTCGAGATTCGCCTCGGCGTTCTCGAAGCGGATGGGGTTGACCTTGTGCGGCATCGTCGACGATCCGACCGTGCCCTGGCCGCGCACCTGTGCGAAGTAGCCGAGGGAGATGTACGTCCAGACGTCCGTCGCCAGGTTGTGCAGGATCCGGTTGAAGCGCGCGACGTCGGCGTAGAGCTCGGCCTGCCAGTCGTGCGACTCGATCTGGGTGGTCAGGGGGTTCCACGTGAGGCCCAGGTGCTCGACGAACTCGCGCGACACCTCCACCCAGTCGGTGCCCGGGACGGCGGCGACGTGCGCGCCGTACGTGCCCGTCGCCCCGTTGATCTTGCCGAGGTACTCGGCGCCCTCGATGCGGCGCAGCTGGCGGCCGAGGCGGTGGGCGAGGACGGCGAGCTCCTTGCCGAGCGTCGTCGGCGTGGCGGGCTGGCCGTGGGTGCGGGCCAGCATGGGGACGGCGGCGTGCTCGCGCGCCATGGCAGCGAGCTCGGCGACGAGGGCGCGGGCGGCCGGCAGCCACACCTGCTCGACGGCGCCCTTCACCATCAGCGCGTACGACAGGTTGTTCACGTCCTCGCTGGTGCAGCAGAAGTGCACGAGCTCGGTCACCTGCGGCAGGACGGTGTCCTCGCCGAGGGCGGTCGCGGCGTCGGCCAGGCGGGACTTGACCAGGTACTCCACGGCCTTGACGTCATGGACGGTGACGCGCTCGGTCTCGGCCAGCTCGGCGACCGTGGTCTGGTCGAAGCTCTCGACGACGTCGCGCAGGTAGGCGGCCTCCTCCGTCGAGAGGGTGGGGGCGCCGGGGACCGCGCGGTGCGAGGTCAGGTGGATGAGCCACTCGACCTCGACGTGCACGCGCTCGCGGTTGAGCGCCGCCTCGGAGAGGTGGTCCACGAGGGGCGCGACGGCGGCGCGGTAGCGGCCGTCCAGGGGCCCGAGGGCGATGGGCGGGTTGACGTCGGCGAGGCGGCGGCGCGGCATGGCGCCATGATCCCACCGGGGTGCGCGGCGGGGGTGGGTGCTCCCGGGGTCTGGACGGGCGCGGGTTGGTGCGTCGCCCGGCGCCCGTGGCACGCACCCGGCCTGCGCACCCGGCCTGCGCACCCGGCCTGCGCCCGCGGACCGCCCGGTTCTGTCTGCGATAGCCCCACATGGCGCGGCTACCGCAGACGTCATCGACGGGCTCCTGGCGGCACCCGCGTCGGCCTCATCGAGTTCTGTCTACATGGGCGCTGTATGCGGGGGCTGATGTAGACCGAATCGTCCCGTCGGCCCACGGGCGGAGCGAGGGCGCTTCCTCGTCGGGCCTCATCGAGTTCTGTCTACATGGGCGCCGTATGCGGGGGCTGATGTAGGCCGAATCGTCCCGTCGGCCCACGGGCGGAGCGAATCGGCCCAGCGCCCCAGAGTGCTTTCCGCGGAAAGCGATTCAGGACGCACATGTCGGATCCGGGCGGGCGGTGCGGGGG
>JAEWYD010000203.1 GCA_023462275.1 Actinomycetes bacterium | reverse complement strand
GTCGTCGGCTCGTGACGGCGGTCGCGCGCGGCGCGGCGCTCCGGACTGCCTGGTCGACCCATGGGGCCACAACGTAACGGCGACGACGCGAGGACCTCGTCACGGCGTGCGTGACGAGGTCCTCGCGCCCCCCGGCCGGGGGCGGCTCAGCCGCGGGCGAGCAGCGCGTCCGCCTCGGCGTCGTCGAACGCCTCGGGTGCTGCGCCGCCGTCCGGCCCGGCGTCGTCGGCGCCCTCCGCCGACGCAGCCCCCAGCGCCCCCGTCAGCGCGTACTCCTCCTCGGGGGACAGGATCAGGCGCTTGCGGCCCCACAGCGCGAAGCCGGCCAGCCCGGCGGCGTACACGACGGCGATCGCGACGATCGCGGGCCGGTAGTCCGGGTTGAGCATGACGCCGACGAACACCATGAGGGCGAGCACCCCCGCGACGACCGCGCCCGGCACGCCCACCGGCGAGCGGTACGGCCGGACGGCGTCGGGGAACCGGCGTCGCAGCAGGACGTACGACGTCATCTGCAGCAGGTACGCGATGACCGCGCCCCACACCGCGATGTTCAGCACGATGCTCCCGGCCGCCTCGCCGCCGTTCTCGACGACGACGAGAGCCGCGATGCCGACGACGGCCCCCGCGACCAGGGCGACCCACGGCGTCTTGCGGGCGCCGGTGAGCGACAGCACCTTCGGGTAGTAGCCGGCACGGGAGAGCGAGTACACGTTCCGCCCGGCGGCGTACATGATCCCCTGCGTCGACGCGAGCAGCCCCACGAGCGCGAACGCGGACAGCACGGCCGCCACGTCGCTGTTCGGCATGAGCGCACGGAAGCCGTCCAGCAGCGGCTCGCCGGAGTCGCCGAGGGTCGTCGCGCCGAGCACGGCGGGGTTGAGCACGACGACGGTCAGACCGGACACGAGCAGCGTGACCATTCCCCAGATGCCGGCCCGGGGGATGTCCCGGCTCGGGGTGTGGGCCTCCTCGGCGGCCAGCGGGAGCTCCTCGATGCCGAGGAACAGCCACATGGCGAACGGCATCGCGAAGAACACCGCCCCGAGGCCGTGCGGCAGGAAGCTGCTCGCGCCGGCGTCGGGCGCGATGTCCGTGAGCGACCCGAGGTCGACCTTCCCCGACGTCAGCGCCATCACCGCGAACACGGCGAGGACGCCCAGGGAGATCACGGACACCACGAGCGAGAACGCGAAGGACACGTTCGCCCCCACCACGTTCAGCGCCAGGAACACGCCGTAGATCGCGACCCACCACACCCACGACGGCAGCGAGACGTCGAACAGCGACACGGTGATGGAGTCGGCGTACTGGCCGGAGAAGTAGACGACGACGCCGGTGGTCATCACGTACTCGACCGTCTCGGCGAGGCCGGTGACGAAGCCGCCCCACGGGCCCATGGCGGCGCGGGCGAACGAGTAGGCCCCGCCCGTGTGCGGCATGGCGGCGGACATCTCCCCGATGCTGAAGAGCATCGCGAAGTACATGACCGTCACGAGCCCGGTGGCGAGCAGGAAGCCCCCGAACCCGGCGGTGCTGACGCCGAAGTTCCAGCCGGAGAAGTCCCCGGAGATCACGGCGGCGATGCCCATGCCCCACAGGCCCCAGAAGCCCGCCGAGCGTCTGAGCCCGCGCTTGTCGAAGTAGCCGTCGTCGGCGGCGACGTACGTCACGCCCGACGTCCGGACGGCGGTGGCTGTGCTCATGCTCGTCCTCCACAGTGCTCGGCAGGTTGGGGGGCTGGCCGGCCGGCCGGTTGCTCGACCGGGTGGGGCAGGACGGACGACGTCGGCCGTCGACGCCGGGCCGCGGGTCGGAGCGCGTCTCGCTCCGGCTTCACGTACCCGTACGGGTGGAGGTGGAACCGCATGCGGTCGGCGACGAAGAGCTCGTGCGCCCACTCGATCGCGCGGCCGTCGGCGCCGGTCGCGACACGTTCCACGTGGAACAGCGGCGTGCCGGGCGCGACGCCGAGCAGCTCGGCCTGGTCGGGGTCCGCCGCCTCGAGCTGGAGCGTCTCGTCCGAGCGCTCCGGCACGACGCCGTACCCGGCGCGCAGCGTCCGGTACAGCGAGGTCAGGTCCTGGCGCGCGAGGCCCGGGAAGAGGTCGGCCGGCAGGTGCGACGTCTCGATCGAGAGGGGCCGGTCGTCGGCCCGGCGCAGGCGGACGATCCGGTGCACCGCCGCGCCGTCCGGCAGGCCGAGCCGTCGCCGGGCGCGCGACCCGGCGGTGGTGAGCTCCACCCGCAGCACCGCCGTCCTGACGCGGACGCCCTGGTAGCGCGCGATCTCCGGGAGGCTCTCCACGGTGTTGAGGTGCCGCTCGACGCGCCCGTCGGCCACGAGCACCCCGCCGCCGCGGCCGATCACGCGGCGCACCACGCCGTCGGCCTCCAGCGCGTCGAGCGCCGCGCGCACCTGCGCCCGCGGCACGCCCAGGTCCTCGGCCAGGCCGCGCTCGCAGCCCAGGCGGTCGCCGGCGCGCAGGTCGTCGCGTACCACCAGCGCTCGCAGCCGGGCGGCGACCGCGAGGGCCGGGCCGGTGGTCGACACGACGCCCGTCACGCGAGGCTCCCCAGCGCGTCATCGAGCGCGGCCAGCAGGCGGTCCGCGTCGTCGTCGGAGAAGACGAGCGGCGGGCGCAGCTTCAGCACATTGCCGCCCGACCCGCACACCGACGTCAGCACGCGCCGCTCGCGCAGGGCCTCCACCACGTCGAGCGCCGTGCCGCTGTCCGGCAGGCCCGTCGCGGGGTCGAGGATCTCGACGCCCACGTAGAGGCCGGCGCCGCGCACCTGCCCGACGGCGTCGTGCGCCGCGCTCAGCCGCCGCAGCTCGTCGGTGAGCCGGGCGCCCACGCGGTCGGCGTGCAGCTGCAGGTCCTCGTCGCGGATCACGTCGAGCACCGCCTGTGCCGCGGCCATCGCCACCGGGTTGCCGCCGAAGGTGTTGAAGTACGGGATCGAGTCCCCGAACGCCGCGAGCACGTCGCCCCGCGCTGCCATCGCGGACACGGGGATGCCATTGCCCATCGGCTTGCCCGTCGTCACCAGGTCCGGCACGACGCCGTGCCGCGCGAACCCCCAGAACGCCTGGCCGGTGCGGGCGAAGCCGGGCTGCACCTCGTCCGCGATGAACACCCCGCCCGCGCGGTGCACGACGTCGACCGCCGGCGCCAGGAACGACGCCCGGTCCGCCGGGTCCGGGTACACACCGTCGGAGGAGAAGATCGCGTCCACGAGGAACGCCGCCAACTGGGTCCCGTGCCGCTCGAGGTCCGCGACGGCGGCCGCGACCTGCTCCGCGAACCACGCGCCCAGCTGCTCAGGCGGGACCCCGGCGGCGACGGCGTCGGGCGCCGGGACGGTCCGCACGTCCGCGCCGAGCGCCTGCGCGGTCCCCAGCGCGGGGGAGAGCTGCGAGGTCAGCGCCGAGTTCCCGTGGTAGGCCTCCGCGCTCACGACGACGCCGGTGCCCCCGGTGTGCGCCTGCGCCACGCGCACGGCCAGGTCGTTCGCCTCCGAGCCGGTGCACATGAACATGACGCGGTCCAGCTCGGGGGGCATCGTGCCGAGCAGGTCCTCGGAGTAGGCGACGACGCGCTCGTGCAGGTAGCGCGTGTGCGTGTTGAGGACGGCGGCCTGCTCGGCGACCGCCGCCACGACCCGCGGGTGGCAGTGCCCCACGGAGGCGACGTTGTTGTAGGCGTCCAGGTACTCGACGCCGTCGGCGTCGTACAGGTGGGCGCCGGAGCCGCGCACCAGGTGCACGGGGTGGCGGTAGAAGAGCCGGTAGGAGGGGCCGAGCACCTGCTCGCGCCGGGCCACCAGCCGGCGGGTGGCGGGCGGCAGCGCCCGGGCGTCGTCGGACCGGAAGCTGTTCGTGTCCATGATCGTGGAACGTGTCGGCACGGGGACTCCTCGCTTCGACCGGCGCGGCAGGTGCGTCGTGGGCGGCGCGGCGCGGGGTGCGCCGCCCCGCTGCGG
>JAEWYD010000202.1 GCA_023462275.1 Actinomycetes bacterium | reverse complement strand
CCTGGCGGCTGCCGAGGCTGCGCGTTCCGCGATGGCCGCCGCGGGCGCGGCGTTCCTCCACCCGCTCGCCAGGGCGACGCAGGTCAATCACGTCGTGGGTGCGGGCGCGCACGCGGCTCGCGCGTTCGAGCTGGCGGCCGGCGGCGACGCGGAGATCGGCGAGGCGCACGTCGTGCGCGCCTGGGCGCTCGCTTCCTCGACCGTCGTGGACGTGCTGCGCCGGTATCCCGCAGCAGCGGCGGGCGGCGGACGCGCGGGGGAGCTGTCGCGGCAGCTCGACGCGCTCCTCCGGGCCGCGGAGGCGCCGTCGGGCCCTCGACTGGTGGACGCCGAGTCGGTGACGTGGGCGCTGCAGGCGTTGGCAGGTATGCCGGTGTGGTCCTCGCGCCTCGCGAGCGGCACGCTGGTGGCCGACGTCGGCGGGCGCGTGTTCGGCGCCCAAGGCGAGGTGGCCGGCGAGTTCGTCCTGCGCGTCGAGGGAGGGGCATGGATGGTGCGCCGGGGGGACGACGTCGTCGGCAGCTCCGGGGGCGAGGCGGCCGGGAGTGCGGCGGCGGCCCAGGCGCTCGGCGGCGGGCGCGTGACGGCGGTGGCGCTCAGCGTCGACGGTCGGGCGCTGCGGGTCGAGCTCGACGGCGTGATGGTTCTCAACGTCGTCCCGAGCCCGACGCGCGACCTCGCGGAAGAACGCTGGCGCCTCGCCCTGCCCGACGGCGTCGCGATCGTCGCGGGGCCGGGTCCGCTGCTGCGGGTCACGGGACACGACATCCCGAGCTCGGCCCTGGTGCGGCGGGAAGGTTGACGCGGGGGACTGACGCGGTGGACCTGGACTCGGGAACGGTCGTCGACTTCGACTGGGACCAAGAGTCGCGGGAGGTGTTCGAAGGCTGGCGACTCCAACGGTTCGCCAAGTCGCTCGGGGACTCCGGCGTTTTTCGAGAGTGCCCTCGTCGACGCGGCGCGCCGCAATGTCGGGCTCAATGAGAACGCGAGTGGCTGGTTTGCGCTCCGAATCGCAATCCATCCCAGCCTGACCACCAGACCGCAGGTGGTAAGCAGGCTGGGGGCAGATCACCCCCGCACCCGACCTGTCGGCCGACGGTCTCGGCAGCGCAGAGCAGTGCGCCCGTCGCCTTCCCTACGGTCCCGTAACCATGGCATGATGCCGCCCGTGACCACGTTCACCCTGATTATCGGCTAGCGCGCCCGGCAGACACCGCCGAGCGCGCAGACCCTCCGTATCCCGGAGGGTCTTTTTGTTGGTCGGGCACAACCCGCCTGGCCACGTCGACAGGAGAGCATCGAGAGCACGGCCGCCGCTGCGGCGTCGGGCACCTGGCACGCAAAGGCCGGGGGACCTGCCACCGCGACCCACGGAGAAGAGCAACGCGAGTGGACACCACCTTCGACGTCTACGACACGACCCTGCGCGACGGTGCGCAGCAGGAGGGCATGAACCTGTCCGTGCTGGACAAGCTCGCCATCGCCCCCCTGCTGGACGCGCTCGGCGTCGGCTTCATCGAGGGCGGCTGGCCCGGCGCGATCCCCAAGGACACCGAGTTCTTCAAGCGCGCCGCCAAGGAGCTCGACCTCAAGAACGCCGAGCTCGCCGCGTTCGGCGCCACCCGCAAGGCCGGGGCCAAGACGCACGAGGACGCCCAGGTGCGCGCCCTCGTCGACTCGGAGGCGCCCGTCATCACCCTCGTCGCCAAGTCCGACATCCGGCACGTCGAGCGCGCGCTGCGCACGACGCCGGAGGAGAACCTCGCGATGATCCGCGACACCGTCGCCTACCTCCGCGACCAGGGGCGCCGCGTCATCCTCGACGCCGAGCACTTCTTCGACGGCTACCGCTACGACCCCGACTACGCGCTGCGCGCCGTCGTCGCCGCGTTCGAGGCCGGTGCCGAGACCGTCTGCCTGTGCGACACCAACGGCGGCATGCTGCCCGACTGGGTGCACGACGTCGTCGGGACCGTGCGCGCGCGCACCGACGGCCGCATCGGAATGCACGCCCACAACGACTCCGGCTGCGCCGTCGCGAACAGCCTCGCCGCCGTGGCCGCGGGCGCCACGCACGTGCAGGGCTGCGTCAACGGCTACGGCGAGCGCACCGGCAACGCCGACTTGGGCGCCGTCGTCGCGAACCTGCAGATCAAGCTCGGGCGCCAGGTGCTGGCGGGCGACGGGTTGCGGGACCTCACGCGCATCTCCCACGCCATCGCCGAGATCACCAACATCGCGCCGTTCGCGCGGCAGCCCTACGTCGGTGCCAGCGCCTTCGCGCACAAGGCGGGCCTGCACGCCTCGGCCATCAAGGTCGACCCGGACATGTACCAGCACACCGACCCCCTCGCCGTCGGCAACGACATGCGCATGCTCATCAGCGACATGGCCGGCCGCGCGTCCATCGAGCTCAAGGGCCGCGAGCTGGGCTTCGACCTCACCGGCCAAGGCGACGTGCTCACGCGCGTCACCAACCGCGTGAAGGACGCCGAGGCCAACGGCTACACCTACGACGCCGCAGACGCCTCCTTCGAGCTGCTGCTGCGCGAGGAGCTCGACGGCGCGCGGCCGGAGTTCTTCCGCACCGAGTCGTGGCGCGTCATCGTCGAGACCCTGCCCGGCAACTCGCGCCAGGCCGGCGCCGAAGCCACCGTGAAGATGCACGTGGGCGGCGAGCGGGCGCTCGCGATGGCGGAGGGCAACGGTCCGGTGAACGCCCTCGACGCCGCGCTGCGCAAGGCCGTTGCGCCCACCTACCCGGAGATCGACCGGTTCGAGCTCATCGACTTCAAGGTGCGCATCCTCGACACCGAGCACGGCACCGACGCCGTCACGCGCGTGCTGGTGGAGACCATGGACACGGCCAAGGAGATCACCTGGATGACGGTCGGCGTCGGGCCGAACGTCGTCGAGGCGTCCTGGGAGGCCCTCGTGGACGCCATCGTCTACGGCCTGCTGCGCGCCGGCGTGCCGAACCGTTCGGAGACGTCCGACCGTTCCGAGACCACCGACCGTTCCGAGACGCCCGGCGGCGGCGTCCCCCTCAGCGACTAACCTCCCGCCTGGGGCGGCGCGGCGTCGGCCGACGGCGCGCGCCCCGCACCGCACAAGGAGTCACCTCATGCCCGAGCTTCGGTCCCGCACGGTCACCCACGGTCGCAACATGGCGGGGGCGCGCGCGCTCCTGCGGGCGGCCGGCGTCGCGGACGGCGACATCGGCAAGCCGATCATCGCGGTGGCCAACTCGTTCACCGAGTTCGTGCCCGGGCACACGCACCTCGCGCCCGTGGGGCGCATCGTGTCCGAGGCCATCCACGCGGCCGGGGGAGTGGCGCGCGAGTTCAACACCATCGCCGTCGACGACGGCATCGCGATGGGCCACGGCGGCATGCTCTACTCGCTGCCCTCGCGCGACCTCATCGCCGACTCCGTCGAGTACATGGTCAACGCCCACCGCGCCGACGCGCTCGTGTGCATCTCCAACTGCGACAAGATCACGCCCGGCATGCTCATGGCCGCGATGCGCCTGAACATCCCCGTCGTGTTCGTCTCGGGCGGGCCCATGGAGGGTGGGCGCACCGTGCTCGTGGACGGCACCGTGCGCACCCGCATGCACCTCATCGATGCGATGGCCGACGCCGCGGACGAGTCCGTCTCGGACGCCGACATCGCCCGCATCGAGGCCAACGCGTGCCCCACGTGCGGCTCGTGCTCCGGCATGTTCACCGCCAACTCGATGAACTGCCTGATGGAGGCGCTCGGCCTCGCGCTGCCGGGCAACGGCTCCGTGCTCGCCACGCACACCGCGCGACGCGCGCTCTACGAGCGGGCCGGCGCGATGGCCGTCGAGCTCGCCGAGCGGTACTACACGCACGACGACGCGTCCGTGCTGCCCCGCGCCGTCGCCTCGCGCGCCGCGTTCGAGAACGCCATGGCGCTGGACATCGCGATGGGCGGGTCCACCAACACGGTGCTGCACATCCTTGCGGCGGCGGTCGAGGCCGAGCTGGACTTCACGATGGCGGACATCGACGGCCTCTCGCGGCGCGTGCCGTGCCTGTGCAAGGTGGCGCCCAACGGCAGCTACCTCATGGAGGACGTGCACCGCGCCGGCGGCATCCCCGCGATCCTCGGTGAGCTGTACCGGGCCGGGCTGCTGCGCGAGGACGTGCACGCGGTGCACGCGTCGTCGCTCGAGGCGTGGCTGAAGGAGTGGGACGTGCGCGGCGGGTCGCCGTCGGCCGAGGCCGTCGAGTTGTTCCACGCGGCGCCGGGCGGCGTGCGGTCGTCGTCGGCGTTCTCGCAGAGCGAGCGGTGGGAGTCGCTGGACGACGACGCCGAGCGGGGCTGCATCCGCGACGTCGCGCACGCGTACTCCGCCGACGGCGGGCTCGCCGTGCTGACCGGCAACCTCGCCGCGGACGGCTGCGTCGTCAAGACCGCCGGCGTGCCGGAGTCGGCGCTCACCTTCTCCGGGCCCGCGGTGGTCGTGGAGTCGCAGGAGGAGGCCGTCGAGGCGATCCTCGGCGGGCGCGTGCAGGCGGGCGACGTCGTCGTCGTGCGGTACGAGGGCCCGGCCGGCGGCCCCGGCATGCAGGAGATGCTCTACCCGACGACGTACATCAAGGCCCGCAAGCTCGGCGCCGTCTGCGCGCTGATCACCGACGGGCGGTTCTCCGGCGGGACGTCGGGGCTCTCGATCGGGCACGTGTCGCCCGAGGCGGCGGCCGGGGGAGTGATCGCGCTGGTCGAGGACGGCGACGTCGTGGAGATCGACATCCCGGGGCGGCGCATCGAGCTCCGCGTGGCCGACGACGTCCTCGCGGCCCGGCGTGCTGCGCTCGAGGCCGCCGGCGGCTACCTGCCGAAGGCCCGCGACCGGCAGGTCTCGCCCGCGCTGCGGGCCTACGCCGCGCTCGCGACGTCGGCGGACAAGGGCGCCGTCCGCGACGTGGAGCGCCTCTACCGCTGACCCGCGCGAGTGGAACGTTCCGGACCCTGACCGGGCTCGAGTGGAACGT
>JAEWYD010000201.1 GCA_023462275.1 Actinomycetes bacterium | reverse complement strand
GGTCGTCGGCGGCACGGACGTCGGCGCCGCCATCCGCACCCCGGCGATCTCCGGGGTCGTGAGCCACGTCGCCACGAACCTGCCCGCGCGCGCCGAGCTCGGCGCCCGGCAGCGCGCGATCATCGAGGCCGAGCGCACCGGCGGGCGCAGCGCCGGTCGCGGCGTGGTCGCCGAGGGCCGCGACATCACGACGGTCGTGGCGCCCGACGCCCCGGTGCGGATCCTGCTCACCGCGAGCGAGGAGGCCCGGCTGGCGCGACGGGCGCTGGAGGTCCACGGCGTCGCGGACGCGGCGGCGGTCGCCGCCACGCGGGAGCACGTCGTCGGGCGGGACGCGAAGGACTCGACGGTGGTGGAGTTCCAGGTCGCGGCCGACGGCGTCGTCACCCTGGACTCGTCGGCGCTGACGTTCGACGAGACCGTGGAAGCCGTGCTCGACGTCGTGCGGCGGCTGCTCGAGGCGGCGGGAGCGGACGCGTGAGCGAGACGCGACCGGCACCGGCACCCGCGCGGGTGCCGCGGCCGATCGGTCCCGGGTGGGGACGCTGGCTCGGCCGGTTCTTCGCGCGGGTCGTCTGGAACACGCGCATCGTCGGGAAGGACCGGGTGCCGCGGAGCGGGCCGGTGATCATCGCCGGGAACCATGCGGGCTGGGCCGACGGGCCCCTGATGATCGGCTGCACGCCGCGCGGCACGCACATCATGGTCAAGATCGAGATGTTCCGGTCCGCGATCGGCTGGATCTTCCGGCTGTCCGGCCAGATCCCCGTCGACCGGCGCAACGGCCGACCCGCCCTGGCGACGGCGCTCGCGCTGCTCAAGGAGGGCCGCGTCGTCGGCATCTTCCCCGAGGGGAGCCGCGGCCGCGGCGACGCGTCGAGCTCACGCGCCGGGGTCGCCTGGCTCGCCGTGAACTCGGGGGCGCCGGTCGTGCCCATGGCCATGCTCGGGACCCGGCGCACGGGGGAGCGGGTCGGCACGTTCCCGGGCTTCCGGCGTCGTCTCTACGTCGAGTTCGGGGAGCCCGTGCGGCTCGAGGGGCTCGCGGACCTGCCGCGTCGCGAGGCCGTCGCGCGGGCGAGCGACCTGCTGCGGGAGGCTCTCGCCGCGCACGTGCTCGCGTGCGCCGAGCGCAGCGGCATCCCGCTGCCCGCCGACCGCCCGGACGAGGTGGGCACGGAGCCGGCGGCCGAGGCCTGAGGCCCGCCGAGCGTGGCCTGAGCGGGGCGCGCCGGGGCCCGGTTCGTCCGTGGCGCCCTCGGCACGGGAGGATAGGTCCATGACCGACGACGACCGCCCGGCCGAGCCCTTCGAGAGCGCCGCCCCCGAGGACGACCTGGAGGGGTTCGAGCCCGACGACGACGCGCCCGCGGCGCACCTGGACGCGACCGCGCCGCAGACGCCGGAGGAGCTCGCGCGCGAGGAGGCCCTGCGGGCCGGCCTCGCGGAGTACGACCTCGGCGAGGACGACCTCGCCCTGCTCGAGGGTGGGGCAGCCGGGGCCGAGGGCACCGCCGCGAAGGGGCCGGTGCCCGTGGTCGCCGTCGTGGGCCGGCCGAACGTCGGAAAGTCGACGCTCGTGAACCGCATCCTCGGTCGTCGGGAGGCGGTCGTCCTGGACACCCCCGGCGTGACCCGCGACCGCGTCATGTACGACGCCGAGTGGTCGGGGCGGCGGTTCACGCTCGTCGACACTGGCGGCTGGGAGACCGACGTCGCCGGCCTGGACGCGCGCGTGGCGGAGCAGGCGGAGATCGCGATCGACCTGGCCGACGTCGTGGTGTTCGTCGTGGACGCGACCGTCGGCGCCACGGCCACGGACGAGCGGGTCGTCCGGCTGCTCCGCAAGTCCGGCAAGCCGGTGGTCCTCGCCGCGAACAAGGTCGACAACCCGCAGCTCGAGCTCGAGGCGAGCGCCCTGTGGGGCCTGGGGCTCGGCGAGCCTCGGCCGGTCTCCGCGCTGCACGGGCGCGGCTCCGGGGACCTGCTGGACGCGATGGTCGAGGTCATGCCGGAGGTCTCCGCCTACGGCGGCGTCGATCGCGGTGACGGCCCGCGTCGCGTCGCGCTCGTCGGCCGGCCGAACGTCGGCAAGTCCAGCCTGCTGAACTCCCTCGTGGGGGCACAGCGCGTGGTGGTCGACGACGTCGCCGGGACGACGCGCGACCCCGTCGACGAGCTCGTGGAGATCGGCGGCAAGCCCTGGTGGTTCGTCGACACGGCGGGCATCCGGCGGCGGGTGCACCAGACGACCGGCGCGGACTTCTACGCCTCCCTGCGCACGCAGGCGGCGATCGAGAAGGCCGAGGTCGCCGTCGTGCTCCTGGACGCGTCCGACGTGCTGACGGAGCAGGACACCCGGGTGATCTCGCAGGTGGTGGACGCCGGTCGGGCGCTCGTCCTCGCCTACAACAAGTGGGACCTCATGGACGACGAGCGGCGCCGCTACCTGGAGCGGGAGATCGAGCGGGACCTCGTCCAGGTGCTGTGGGCGCCGCGGATCAACATCGCCGCCAAGACGGGGTGGCACACGAACCGGCTCGTGTCGGCGGTCGAGACGGCCCTGGACTCGTGGGACACCCGCATCCCGACGGGGCGGCTCAACGCGTTCCTCGGCGAGCTCGTCGCCGCGCACCCGCACCCGCTGCGCGGCGGCAAGCAGCCCCGCATCCTCTTCGCCACGCAGGCCGACACCCGACCGCCGCGGTTCGTCATCTTCGCCACGGGCTTCCTCGAGGCCGGTTACCGCCGGTTCATCGAGCGCAAGCTGCGCGAGGCGTTCGGGTTCGAGGGTTCCCCGATCGTCGTGTCCGTGCGGGTGAGGGAGAAGCGCAAGCGGTGAAAGGCGTGATGCGCGGTCTGCTTCGGCTGGGCCTGCCGCGCGATCCGGGGGGCAGCGGGCACATCGCCGGGTTCCTCGTCGCGACGGTGATGACGGTGCTGCTCACGCGCGGCGCGCTGGCGGCGATGGGCTTCCCGCAGCTCGGCGGGAACGGCCTGCACATCGCCCACGTGCTCTGGGGCGGCTTGCTCATGTCGCTGGCGTTGGTCGCGCTGCTGTCGTTCGCGGGGCCGGTGGCGCGTCCGGTCGGGGCGCTGGTGGGCGGCGTGGGCTTCGGGCTCTTCATCGACGAGGTCGGCAAGTTCGTCACCTCGGACAACGACTACTTCTACGGTCCGACGCCGTCGCTGATCTACCTGGTCGTCGTGGTGCTCGTGCTCGTGGCCGAGGGGCTGCACGGACGCTTCCCGCACGCCCCTCGCGAGTACCTGGCCGGCGCGGTCGACCACGCCGTGGCCGGCGTCGTCGGCGGCTTCACGCCCCGGACCAGGGCGGAAGCCCGCGAGCTGCTGGACCGCGCCGGGGACGTGCCGGGCGCGGCGGAGGTGCGCGCGCTGCTCGACGCCGTCGACGACGACGCGGCGGAGCTGCCCAACCCGATCGACGCCATCGGGGCGGCGGTGGTGCGGCTGTCGCGGCGCGTCGTCGCGGCACGGTGGGTGCCGTGGCTCGCGGTGGGGATCCTGCTCGCGTCGCTCGTCGCGACGGTCACCTCGGGGATGGTGGCGTGGTTCGGAGGCGCCGACGTGCCCGGCTACGTCGTCGTCGGGCTGCTCGGGAGCGCCGCCGTGGCGACCGCAACGGCGTTGGTGGGAGTCGCCGTCGTGCGCGAGGACCGGATGCGGGGGTACCTGCTGTGCCGGCGGGCCATCCTCATCAGCCTGCTGGTGACCCAGGTGTTCGTGTTCCGGATCCAGGAGTGGTGGGCGACCGTCGGGCTCCTGGTGGCGCTGATGGCGCTCGGGCTGGTGGCGGCGGAGCTGCAGCAGCTCACCGCGGAGGCTCGGGCGGAGCGGCACGGGCGGCGGGGCGTGACGACCGACGGCGGCGCTGACCAGGACGGGTCGGCTGTGCGCTAGACTTCTGCACGGCCCGCGAGGGCCGATCGGGATGTGGCGCAGCTTGGTAGCGCACTTGACTGGGGGTCAAGGGGTCGTGGGTTCAAATCCCGCCATCCCGACAGTGAAAGAGCAGGTCAGAGGCCCGCACCGCTTCGGCGGGGCGGGCCTCTTGGCGTGTGGTAGGCCTATCGGTAGGCCTAAGTACGCCCTGGACGAACATGGACGTAACCACACGTCGTTGGGCGCTGGACCTCGCGCTGATCCGTCAGGTCGAGCGCTTCAACAGAGCTTGGGTCTGCTGCGGGTTGGGTTGACATCTCTTTCGAGGGCTTGGGGCCCTCGGGGAGGATGTCGCTATGCCGAAGAAGTACCCACCGGAGTTCAAGAAGGACGTGGCCGCGGTCGCCCGTCGCGGTGA
>JAEWYD010000200.1 GCA_023462275.1 Actinomycetes bacterium | reverse complement strand
GCCCCGGTGAGGGTTGCCGCGAGACCGGTGATGGCGCCGGTGTCGTTCCCGCCGACCATGACGTCGGGGACGATCTTCACGTGCCCGTCGGCGACGGCCGCCGCGATCGCCACGGCCGACGTCGCCTGCTGCCCGATGGCGGCCACCTGCGCCTCGTAGCCGGCCGCCTTCGCCAGCCCGAGCGCCTCGGTCGCCTTCGCCTCGGCCAGACCGATCGCCCGACGCCGGTCGGCCTCGGCCTCACCGGTCTTGCGGACGAACGCCGCCTCGCCCTCGGCCTGCGCGGTGCGCGCGGAGGCCTCGGCCTTCTGGATCTCCACGTTGACGTTCGCCTTGGCCAGGTCGGTCTGCATGTCCGCGGTGCCGCGCACGCGCTCGAGGTCCACGCGGACCTCCTGCGCGCGCTTCTGCTCCTCGTACGTGACGCGCTCCTGGTTGGCGATCTCGCGCTGGGTCAGCACGGCGACCAGCTCCGGCGGGAAGATCACGTCCTGCACGTAGACGCCGCGCGTCTCCACCTCGTACCCCGAGAGGTACCCGGTGATGTACTGCTGCGCCTGCGCCTGCACGGTGTCGCGGGTCTCGATGAACTGCACGGCCGGCAGCTGCTGGAGGGCGTTGCGGAAGTAGTTGCCCACCGCCGACTGCAGGACCTCGTTGACCAGGTTCTGCATGGTGCCGACCATCGAGATGACCTTGGGCGCCCGGCTGTCGGAGACGTGGATCTGCACCTGCAGGTCGATGCCGAAGACGAAGCCCTCGCGGGACTTGCCGTCGATCGGGCTCAGCGCCTCGTCCAGGTTGTGCGCGGCCGACGTCGTGTTCGCCCAGTTCAGCGTAATGATCGACGTCGGCACGATCTCGGCGGCGTACACGCGCGGGTTGATCGCGAACTTGCCCGTGCGCAGCGGCTCGTTCCAGATGCCGCGGTGGCCCGGGCGCACGATCGAGCCGAACTTGAAGTCGGCGCCGGAGGTGTCCACGGTCGGCAGGCCGACGTACGCCTTGACGACCGCGACCTCGCCCTGGCGGACGACGAGCATCGGCACGAGCTCCACGCGCACCAGGAACGGGTTGAGCAGGTAGGACCCGTACAGCAGCGGGTCGTGCTGCAGCCCGATGCGGCCGCCGTTGTCCAGGAACGCCTGGTAGTCCTGGTAGTTGTTGTGGACCCCGTTCTTGCTGGACAGGATCGCCTCGATCTTCTCGCTCTCCGTGGCGCCGGCGGCCTCGAGCGCCGCGACGTCGTCGAACCCGCCGAGGCGGCTGGCGATGTCGCTCGCGTCGGGTGCGTCGCCCTCGAGCGTCGTGACGACGCCGATGACGTCCTGGCCCTGCTGCGGGGCGATCACGGTGACGCGGAGCTGCTGGGGGAGCAGGCCGAGCGTCTCCGGCGTCGGCGCCTGGCGGCCGGCGCCGGTGATGGGCATGCCGTAGAGGCGGCTCGCGGTGAGGACGACGAACGCCAGCGGGTGCAGCGGGAGCAGCGTGCCCGGGGGGAGCACGGGACGCTGGATGCCCTTCTGGCCGCCTTCGGCGAGGAATGTCGTCAGGTCCGTGAAGTTGCCGAACACCGGCTTGTACGCCGCGCTCTTGGCGCCGATGGGCAGCGGTGCGCCGAGCTGGGCGATGACGACGCCGATCTCGCCCGGGTTGACCTGCACCCAGGGGTGCTTGGTCACCGAGTAGACGGGCCAGAGCTTGAAGCGCAGGCCCGGCATGAGGAGGCGGGCCTGGTAGCCGGCCTCGCCGTTGAACGCGATGGCCTGGTCGCCCTTGAGGCGCCGGCCGAGCCGCTTGTTGACCAGCCCGACCTCGTTCGCCCCGATGAAGCGGAACGAGGAGAGGACGAGCAGGAGTACGACGACTCCGGCAACGATCCCGGCGATGACGCCAGGTGTCATGGTGATGCACCGATCCTTCGCTGAAGTGCGCGCCCGGTGGCGCGCCAGGCGAGTGTGGCACCGCGATCACCGGCCGCGCGGCCGTTTCGTAGGACGTTTCGGGAGCCGGACGTCACCTTTCCGGGAGCCGGACGTGACCTGCCCGTGAGCCGGAACCGCTCACGCAAAGCGGAGCGAACCTGCTGCGACACGCCAGCGTGTCGCGACAGGTTCGCTCCACTTTGCGGAGGGAGGGGGAGGAGGCGGGGACCGTCAGGGGTGGGGGAGCTGGATGATCGCGGCGCCCAGGGCCTCCGCGTCGGCGCGGTCGTGCGTGACCAGCAGCATCGTGCGGCCACCGTGGGACTCGCGCAGGTGCGTCAGGGCGCGGTCGCGGGAGGCGACGTCGAGCCCGGCGAACGGCTCGTCGAGCACCGTGAGCTCCGCCCGCACCAGCAGCGCCCGGGCCAGCGCCACCTTGCGCCGCTGCCCGCCCGAGAGCTCGCGCACGGGCTTGCGCAGGGCGTCGTCGTCCAGCCCGACGGCGCGCAGCTCAGCCTCGACCGCGTCGACGTCGGCCCCGCGCCCCAGGACCAGGCGCACGTTCCGGACCGCGCTCAGCTGCCCGCACAGCCGGTCCTCCTGGAACACGGCGGACCGCCGCGCCGGGACCCCGCGCAGCTCCCCGGCGTCGGGCGCCTCGAGCCCCAGCAGCAGCCGGCCCAGGGTCGTCTTGCCGCAGCCGTTCGGGCCCATCACGGCGGTCACGACGCCGTCCGGCAGCGTGAGGTCCAGCCCGTCCAGGACCACCTGTGCGCCGTAGCGCTTCGTCACCGCGCGCAGCTCGATCACGCCGCCGCCCCCTCGCCGGCCGACGCCGCGACCGCCGTCGGCCGCCCGACCGCCAGCCGACGCTCCGCGCGCCCGAGCACCGCGACCAGCGCCTTCTCGAACCCGTAGCTGACGGCGATGATCACCGCGGTCCAGGCGAACAGGTCGGCGCTGGAGAGGAACAGCTTCGCCTCGTACAGGCGCTCGCCGATCGAGCCGTCGGGCAGGCCGATCACCTCGGCCGCCACCCCGCTCTTCCACGCGAGCCCGACGCCGAGCCGGCACGCCGCGAGGAAGAACGGCAGGACGGCGGGCACGTCGACCGCGGTGACGCGCCGCACCAGCGGCACCTCGAACACCGTCGCCATCTCCAGCAGGGCGCGGTCGCGGTTCCGGATGCCCTCGAGCACCGTCACGTACGCGACCGGCAGCACCATGAGGAACGACGTGATCGCGGCGAGCTTGCCGCTGTCCGCGACGAGCAGCACCAGGATGATGAAGCTCACGACGGGCGCGGCCCGCACCGCCACGAGGAACGGCGTCAGCAGCGCGTCCGCCACCCGCGACCACGCGGCGAGCGCCGCCAGCACGACGCCGACCGCCACCGCCAGCCCGAAGCCCAGCGTGATCCGCGCGAACGAGAACCACACGGTGGACCAGAAGTCGCCCGTGGGCACCAGGTCCACGAGCCGTTCGGCGACGTCGGCGGGCGGGGCGAAGAGGAAGTCGTGGCCCACCCAGGCGGCCACGAGCTGCCAGACGACCAGCCAGAACGCGACGACCCCCAGGAGGCGCAGTGCCCCCCGGGGGTCGCGACGTGTGCGACGGTCAGCCGGCGTAGTAGAAGTCATCGCCCGGCATCGTCCCACCGACCGACTTGGGATCGGCGTCGAAGAGGACCTTCAGGTAGCCGCCGAGCGTCGTCGCCAGCTCCGAGCCGCCGATGAACGTGATGTGCGAGCCCGGGATCGCCTTCTCGGCGACGGGCGCGGCGGGCACGATGCCCGCGTCGGCGATCAGCTTCGCGGCCTCGGCGGGGTTGTCGTTGGTGAACGCCGTCGACGCCTCGTAGTCCGTGAGGAACTGGGCGAAGGCCTCCGGGTGCTCCGTGACGAACGCGGTGCGCACGACGACGACGCCGGTCACGAGCTGGGAGTCCTTGGCCACCTTGGCCCACTCGTCGGTGAGGTTGAGCGCCGGCCGGACCGCGGGGTTCTGGGTCTGCACGACCGTGGCGAACGGCTGCGGGAGCATCGCGATGGTCCCCGGCGTCGCGGCGAGGACGGAGGCGACCTCGGTGTGCTCGCTGCGGTAGTCGACGGTCACGTCGACCCCGGGCTCGAGCCCGTTCTCGCGGAGGATGTAGTCGAGGACGTACTCGGGGGACGCGCCCTTGCCGGAGGCGACGATCGTCTTGCCCTTGAGGTCGGCGACGCTGTGCACGGTGTCGCCCGCCTCGAGGATGTCCAGGACGCCGAGGGTGTTGATCGCGGCGACCTGCACGGCCGCGCCGGAGTCGGTCAGGGTCTTGTTGTAGAGCACCGCGGCGAGGTTGGCCGGCACCATCGCGATGTCGGCCTGGCCCTGCACGACGAGCGGGACGATCTCGTCCGGGCTGCCGTACATGGTGACCTGGTAGTCCTCGGCGGCCTCGCCCTTGGTCGCCTGGTCCATGAGGTGGACGAGGCCCATCGTCGTCGGGCCCTTGAGGGACGCGATGCGGATCGTGGTGGGCTCGGCCGGCGTCGTGGCCGTGGGGGTGGCCTCGGCGGCGGGCGTGGCGGACGGGGTGGCGGCCGGCTCGTCGGTGCCGCTGCAGCCCGCGAGCAGGGCTGCGACGGCGACGACGCCGGTCAGGACGCGGGAGAAGCGCTTCACTGGGTCCTCGTTTCTGGACGGCCGACCCCGGCGGCGCCGGCGGTGGCGTGGCGGCTGCGCCGTCGGCAATTGGCCCGATGCGCGCCGCCGAAAGCGACGTTACGGGCGTAGTCGTCCCATCACCTCGGACTTCCGACCCACCCGCGGGCGGGTTCATCGAACCTTCATCGGACGCAGTGCCGGTGCGCCCTGCCCCTGCCGCGCGCGCCCGAGCGTTGCGGCACCCCGCGCGCGCCGGGCAGGATCGCGACGTGACCTCCCCCCGTGTCCTCGTGGTCGACGACGACGCGGGCATCCGCGAGCTCCTGTCGTCCGCACTGGGCTTCGCGGGCTTCGAGGTCGAAGCCGTCGGCACGGCCGCGGCGGCGCTCGACGGGCTCCGGCGCGGCGCGGACGTGCTGGTGCTGGACGTCGGCCTGCCCGACGCCGACGGCCTCGCCACCCTGCGCATGGTGCGCGCCGCGGGTGACCGCACGCCGGTGCTCGTCCTGAGCGCGCGCGACGCCGTCGCCGACCGGCTGGCCGGCTTCGCGGTCGGCGGGGACGACTACGTGACCAAGCCGTTCGACCTCGCGGAGGTCGTCGCCCGCATCCGGGCGATCCTGCGGCGCGCGGGCGGCGAGGCCGAGCGTGACCCGGACGTCCTGGCCTACCGCGACCTCGTGGTGGACACGGCCCGCATGGAGGTGCGGCGGGGCGAGGCGGTCCTGGACCTGACGCCGACGGAGTTCCGCCTGCTGGCGCTGCTCGCCGCGAGCCCCGAGCGCGTCGTCTCCAAGGCGCAGCTGCTGGACCGGCTCTGGGCGTACGACTTCGGCGGCGACACCGGAGTGATCGAGAAGGTCGTCTCGCGGCTGCGCCGCAAGGTGGACGCCGACGGCCGCCCACCCCTGATCCGCACCGTCCGCGGCTTCGGGTACACCCTCCGGGGCGACGGCGCGTGACGGCGCCCCGTCGGGTGCGCCGCCTGGCCGCGCCCTCGATCCGGCGACGCGTCGCGGTGACGGTGGCGGTCGTCGTCGTGCTCGCGTCGGTCGTCAGCGGTGCGGCGGCGGTCCTCGCCCTCGACGCGTACCTGCGCCACCGCACCGACGACCAGCTGTTCGCGGCCCGCACCAGCCTGCTCGGCGCCATGGACGGCGTGCACCCGCTGCGCGAGGACGTCCTGCGGCGGGGCATCGGGGTGCTCGCCGGCCGGGGCGCGGTGCACCTGATGGAGGAGGGCGCCACGATCGCCACGGTCGCGTTCGACGACGCCGTCATCCCGGCCCCGTCGGCGGGCGAGGCGGCGCGCCTCGGGGAGCCCGGCGACCTCACGGCCGGCGGCGTCGCCTACCGCGGGCTCGCCGTGCCGACCCCGGGCCTGAAGGTGCGGCTCATGGACGGCGCCATCGAGCCGGTGGACACCGTGGTGCTCGCACGGGACGTCGCCGACGACCGCGCGACCGTGCGGCGCGTCGTGCAGATCGAGGCGGTGACGGGCGGGGCCATCGCCGCCGTGGCGCTGGTCTTCACGTGGTGGGCCGTCGGGGCGGAGCTGCGCCCCCTGAGCCGGATGGCCCGGGCCGCGCGGCGCGTGGCCGACGGCGAAGACCTGCGCATGCCGCCGGGCCGGATGGCCGAGACCCGCGACCTGGCCGCGGCGCTCGACGCCGCGCTCGACGGTCGCGCCGAGGCTGAGGCGCGCCTGCGGGACTTCGTGGCGGACGCCGCGCACGAGCTCCGCACGCCGCTGACCAGCGTGCACGGGTGGGCCGAGCTCTACCAGCAGGGGGTCCTCGACGGCGCGGCGCTCGACCGGGCGATGGAGCGGGTCGAGGCCGAGTCGACGCGCATGCGGCACCTGGTCGACCAGCTGGCGCTGCTGGCGCGGCTGGACGCTGAGGTGGCGCTGGACCGCTCGCCCGTGGACCTGACCGGCGTCGTCGACGCGGTGCTGGCGGACCTGGAGGTGCTCGCCCCGGACCGTGCCGTCCGCTGGTCGCCCCCCGGGCCGGTGGTCGTGCCGGGTGACCGGGAGCGGCTCGTCCAGGTGGTGCAGAACCTGGTCGGCAACGTGCTGCGCCACACGCGCGGTGGGCTCGAGGTGACCCTCGACGCCGCGCCGGGCGCCGTGGTCCTGACGGTCCGCGACGAGGGCCCCGGCCTGCCGCCGGAGCTGGCCGGACGCGCCTTCGAACGGTTCACGCGCGGGCGGATGGGCGGGGGCGACGACGCCGCGGCGGCCGGCGCGGGCAGGCTCCGCGAGGGCTCGGGGCTGGGTCTGGCGATCGTCGCCGCGGTCGTCGCGGCCCACGGCGGCACCGTCGCGATCGACACGGGACCGGAGCGCGGTACGGCGGTGACCGTGCGCCTGCCGACGGCCTGACCGGCGGCGGTCAGCAGACCGTCAGGGAGCGGGGAGCCGTCGCCCAGCGGGGGCTGGTGCGCTGCACGCGTCGTCGTCCCGAGGAGCTGCCGTGCGTCGCCGTCTCGTCATCGTGCTGGCCGTGGTCGCCGTCGTCCTGGTGGCCGCCGACCTGGGTACCCGCTGGTGGCTCGACGCCCGGCTCGCCGGGTCGATCGGCACCGCCCTGGAGCGCCGGGCGCCCGGCGCCCGGGTCGACGACGCGAGCGTGCTCGGCGTCCCGCTGCTCCCGCGCCTGCTGGACGGCCGCGTGGACGTCGCCCTCGACGTCGTCGTGCCGTTCGACGAGCTCGACGCCCGGGCGGGCGAGGCCGCGGGCCGGACGGTCACGTGGTCGTCGTCGGGCGGTCGGCTGGTCGCCTCCGCGGACGTGACGCGACGCGGCCTCACCGTGCCCGTGAGCGTGGCGTACGACGTCGCAGCGGCGGCCGGCGCCGTCGAGCTGACCCCGGCGAGCGTCGTGGCCGGTGGCGTGCAGCTGCCGGTGGACCGGCTGCGCGCGGGGTTGTCCGACCGCCTCGGCGCCCTGCTGGACCCGCGCAGCGTGCCGCTCGGCGACCTCGCGCCCCGCTCGGCGGTGCTGACGGCCGCACGCCCGACGTCGGACGGCCTGCGCCTCGAGCTGACCGCCCACGACGTGCCGCTCGCCGGCCGCCCCCTGTCCTGACCCACCCCGGAGACCACCGTGACCCGCCTCGTCGTCCTCCTCGCCCGGTTCAGCGCCCGCCACCGGGCCCTCGTCCTCGTGGCCTGGGCCGTGCTCGCCGTCGGCCTCCTCGCCGGCTCGCGCATCCTCGGCTCCGGGCTCGCCGACGAGCTCTCGGTGCCGGGGAGCGACAGCGCGGCCGCGTCGTCGGTCATCGCCGCGGTGGGCGGCGACGCCCCGCCCGACGACGGTCCGGCGACCTCGGACGTGCTGGTCGCCGTCGCCGACGGACCCATCGCGGACCGCGCGGACGACGTCGGCCGCCTCCGCGACGCGCTGGGCGCCGTCGACGGGGTCACGGG
>JAEWYD010000199.1 GCA_023462275.1 Actinomycetes bacterium | reverse complement strand
CGGCGAGCGCGGCGAGCTGGGCCCGCGGCCCGGCCGTCACAGCCAGCCGGCCGGCAGGGGGCGGCCCTCCTCGTAGCCGGCCGTCGACTGCACGCCGACGACGGCGCGCTCGGCGAACTCGGCGAGGCTCGTGGCGCCCGCGTAGGTGCACGCGCTGCGCAGGCCCGCGGTGATCTGGTCGAGGAGGTCCTCCACGCCAGGCCGCTGCGGGTCCAGGTACATGCGGGACGAGGAGATGCCCTCCTCGTAGAGCGCTTTGCGCGCGCGCTCGAAGGGGCTGTCGCCGACGGTGCGCGCCGCGACCGCCCGGGCCGACGCCATGCCGAAGCTCTCCTTGTAGAGCCTGCCGTCGGCGTCGGCGTGCAGGTCGCCCGGGCTCTCGTGCGTGCCCGCGAACCAGGACCCGATCATCACCTGCGACGCGCCGGCGGCCAGCGCCAGCGCGACGTCGCGCGGGTAGCGCACGCCGCCGTCGGCCCACACGTGGGCGCCAAGGTCCCGCGCCGCCTCCGCGCACTCGAGCACGGCCGAGAGCTGCGGCCGGCCGACCGCCGTCATCATGCGGGTCGTGCACATGGCGCCGGGGCCGACGCCGACCTTGACGACGTCCGCACCGGCCGCCACGAGGTCGCGGGTGCCCTCGGCCGTGACGACGTTGCCGGCCACGACCGGGACGGCGGGGGAGAGGGAGCGTACGGCCGCGACGGCCTCCAGGGCCTTGACCTGGTGCCCGTGCGCCGTGTCGACGACCAGGAGGTCCGCGCCCGCCTCCAGCAGGGCCGCCGCCTTCGCCCGCACGTCGCCGTTGATGCCGACCGCCGCGGCGATCCGCAGCCGGCCGGAGTCGTCGAGCGCCGGCCGGTAGATGCTCGACCGCAGCGCGCCCGTCCGCGTCAGCACGCCGAGGAGCCGGCCGGCGGCGTCCACGACCGGGGTGAAGCGACGCCGCGACGTGTGCAGCCGCTCGAACGCGGCGGTGAGGCCCTGGGGGCCGTCGAGGACGCTGACGTCGACCACCGTCGGGTCGGGCGTCATCACGGCGCCCACCTGCGTGAAGCGGTCCACGCCCTGGCAGTCGGCCTCGGTCACGACGCCGACGGGCCGTCCGTCGCTCACCACGACCGCCGCGCCGTGCGCGCGCTTGCCGATGAGGGTGAGGGCCGTGTGCACGGTGGCGGTGGGCTCGACCACGACGGCGCTCTCCACCACGGGGTGCCGCGCCTTCACGGAGACGATGACGTCGGCCACCACGTCCGGCGGGATGTCCTGCGGGATGACGGCGATGCCGCCGCGCCGGGCCACGGTCTCGGCCATGCGGCGCCCCGAGACGGCTGTCATGTTCGCCACGACCACGGGGATGGTCGTCCCCGATCCGTCCGTCGTCGTGAGGTCGACGTCGAACCGGGACGCGACGTCCGAGCGCGACGGGACGAGGAAGACGTCGCCGTACGTGAGGTCGGCGGTGGGCCGGTGGCCAGGCAGGAAGCGCATGCCACCAGAGTAGGTGGGCGGCACCGCGGCGGATCTGCGGAGGTTCTGCGCAGGTGGCGCGGACGGTCCCGGGGCGCGGCGCCACGACGGGTCGACGGCCGAGCGACCGCCGTACGATGGCCCGATGGCCATCCTGCCGCGGATCACCTCGCCCGCCGACGTGCGAGCCCTCGGCCCCGCAGAGGTGGAGACGCTGGCGGCGGAGATCCGCGAGTTCCTCGTGCAGTCGGTCTCCCGCACCGGCGGCCACCTCGGGCCGAACCTGGGCGTGGTCGAGCTGACGCTGGCCCTCCACCGGGTCTTCGAGTCGCCGCGCGACACGCTCGTCTTCGACACCGGGCACCAGGCCTACGTGCACAAGCTGCTGACGGGGCGGTCGGACTTCTCGGGTCTGCGGCAGCGGGGTGGCCTGTCCGGGTACCCGAGCCGGGCGGAGTCCGAGCACGACGTCGTCGAGAACTCCCACGCGTCCACGGCGCTGTCCTGGGCGGACGGGATCGCCAAGGCGTACTCGATCGAGGGCCGGGTCGACCGCCACGTCGTCGCCCTCATCGGTGACGGCGCGCTGACCGGCGGCATGGCCTGGGAGGCGCTCAACAACATCGCCGCGGGGCACGACCGCAGGCTCGTCATCGTCGTCAACGACAACGGGCGCTCGTACGCGCCGACGTTCGGTGGGTTCGCCGAGCACCTCGACCGGCTGCGGACCGCGCGCGGTTACGAGGACGTGCTGGCCTGGGGCAAGCGGGCCCTGCGGCGTTCGGGACCGCCTGGTCGCGCGGTGTACGGCGCGCTGCACGGGATGAAGAAGGGCCTGAAGGACCTGGTCGCGCCGCAGGGCATGTTCGAGGACCTCGGTATCAAGTACGTCGGCCCGGTCGACGGCCACGACGTGGCGGCCGTGGAGCGCGCGCTGCGCCTCGCCCGGGACTTCGGCGGGCCGGTGATCGTGCACTGCATCACGGAGAAGGGGCGCGGGTACGTCCCGGCCGAGCAGGACGTCGCCGACCGGTTCCACGCCGTCGGCCGCATCCACCCGGAGACCGGGCTGCCGGTCGCGGTATCCCGGTTCGGCTGGACCTCGGTCTTCGCCGACGAGATCGTGGCGATCGGACGTCGCCGGCACGACGTCGTCGCCGTGACCGCGGCCATGCTGCAGCCGGTGGGCCTCGCGCCGTTCGCGGCGGCGTTCCCGTCCCGCGTCTTCGACGTCGGGATCGCCGAGCAGCACGCGGTCACCTCGGCGGCCGGGATGGCCTTCGCCGGCCTGCACCCGGTGGTCGCCGTCTACGCGACGTTCCTCAACCGGGCCTTCGACCAGGTCCTCATGGACGTCGCGCTGCACAAGGCGGGAGTGACCTTCGTGCTGGACCGCGCGGGTCTGACCGGCGACGACGGCGCGAGCCACAACGGCATGTGGGACATGTCGATGCTCCGGATGGTCCCGGGCCTGCAGCTGGCGGCCCCGCGCGACGAGGAGACCCTGCGCGCCGCGCTGCGGGCGGCGGTGGAGGTGGACGACGCGCCCACCGTCGTGCGGTACCCGAAGGGGCCGCTGCCCGACGCCCTGCCGGCCCTGGACTCGGTCGACGGCGTCGACGTCCTGGTGCGACCGTCGGCGGGGGAGGGGCCGTCCGTGCTGCTCGTCGGCGTCGGTCCGATGGCCCGCGTCGCGGTGGACGCCGCCGAGATCCTGGCGGCGAGCGGGGTGCGGGCCACGGTGGTCGACCCGCGCTGGGTGCTGCCCGTCCCGGCTGCGCTCGTGAAGCTCGCGGGCGACCACGACCACGTGGTGTGCGTGGAGGACGGGCTCGTCGAGGGCGGGATCGGCGGGGTGCTGGCGCAGCGCTGCGTCGAGGCGGGGGTATCCGTGCCTGTGCGGGCGCTCGGGGTGCCGATGGGCTTCCTGGCCCACGCCTCCCGCGCGGAGCTGATGGCCGACCTCCAGCTCGGCGCCGAGGGCGTCGCGGCGCAGGTGCTCACCCAGCTGGCCGGCCGCGGCCGCTGAGCCGGGACGCGGTGCGGGCCGGCCGGTCGCCGGTCGGCCGGGGCCGACCTGTCGCGCACCGGGACCTCCGGCCCTGGAGCCTCGCAGACGCCGTCCTACGCTCGTGGCACGGCAAACATGGGATGATTTTCGTGACGGGCGTCACGTAGGTCATGGGATGAATCCGGGCCCATAGTCCCGGGACGACCCATGTTTAGCCCCGTAGCGTCGATTCCACCGACGAGCGAGGGAGAAAACGATGGCCATCACCGCCGAGGCCGCAACCGCGGAGAGCTCGCAGCCCGCCATGCCGCACGCGTGGCGTGGCTTCTCCACCGGTCCGTGGCTGGACCGGGTCGACGTGCGGGACTTCATCCAGCGCAACTACCGCCCCTACACGGGCGACGCGCAGTTCCTGGCGCCGGCCACGGAGCGCACGACGGGCATCTGGCAGCGGCTGCTCGCGATGTTCCCCGAGGAGCGCGAGCGGGGCGTCTACGACATCGACGCGGTCACCCCGTCGAGCATCACGGCCCACAAGCCCGGCTACATCGACGAGGCCAACGAGCTCATCGTCGGCCTGCAGACCGACGCGCCGCTCAAGCGCGCGATCATGCCCTACGGCGGCTGGCGCATGGTCGAGGGCGCCCTCAAGACCTACGGCTACGAGGCCGACCCCGAGGTGAAGAAGATCTTCACCGAGTACCGCAAGACGCACAACGCCGGCGTCTTCGACGTCTACCCGCCGAACGTCCGTGCCGCCCGCAGCTCGCACATCGTGACCGGCCTGCCCGACGCCTACGGCCGCGGCCGGATCATCGGCGACTACCGCCGCGTCGCCCTCTACGGCATCGACGCGCTGGTCGCGGCGAAGAACCTCGAGCGCGCCGAGCTCGACCTCGAGCGCTCGACCGAGCTCGTCATCCAGGAGCGCGAGGAGCTCGCGGAGCAGATCCGCGCCCTCGGCGAGCTCAAGAAGATGGCGGCGTCGTACGGCTACGACATCTCCCAGCCGGCGACGACGGCTCGCGAGGCCGTGCAGTGGCTGTACTTCGCGTACCTCGCCGCGGTGAAGGAGCAGAACGGCGCGGCGATGTCCCTGGGCCGCACCTCGACCTTCCTCGACATCTACCTCGAGCGCGACATCGAGTCGGGTGTCCTGAGCGAGACCGAGGCCCAGGAGCTCATCGACGACCTGGTGATCAAGCTGCGGATCGTGCGCTTCCTGCGCACGCCGGAGTACGACGCCCTGTTCTCCGGCGACCCGACGTGGGTGACGGAGTCCATCGGCGGCGTCGGGACGGACGGGCGGCCGCTCGTCACCCGGACCTCGTTCCGCTACCTGCAGACGCTGTACAACCTGGGCCCGGCGCCCGAGCCGAACCTGACGGTGCTCTGGAGCAACCAACTCCCCGAGGGCTTCAAGCGGTTCTGCGCGCAGGTCTCGATCGACACCTCCGCGATCCAGTACGAGTCGGACGAGCTCATCCGCGAGCAGTGCGGCGACGACGCGGCGATCGCCTGCTGCGTCTCGGCGATGACCGTCGGCAAGCAGATGCAGTTCTTCGGCGCCCGCGTCAACGTGGCCAAGGCCCTGCTGTACGCGATCAACGGCGGCCGCGACGAGCTGTCCGGCAAGCAGGTCGCGCCGCCGTCGGCGCCCGCGGTCGGGGACGTCCTCGACTTCGCGGACGTCTGGGGCAAGTACGACCACCTGCTCGACTGGCTGGCCGAGACGTACGTGGACGCGCTCAACTGCATCCACTTCATGCACGACAAGTACGCGTACGAGCGCATCGAGATGGCCCTGCACGACCGGGCGATCCGGCGCACCCTCGCGTGCGGCATCGCGGGCCTGTCCGTGGCCGTGGACTCCCTCGCGGCGATCAAGTACGCGACCGTCCGCCCGGTCCGGGACGAGACCGGTCTGGTCGTGGACTACGACGTCGAGGGCGAGTACCCGACCTACGGCAACGACGACGACCGCGCGGACGAGATCGCCGTGGAGCTGGTCCGCCGCTTCATGGAGAAGATCCGTCGGCAGCCGACGTACCGCAACGCCGAGCACACCCAGTCGGTGCTGACCATCACGTCGAACGTCGTCTACGGCAAGCACACGGGCAACACGCCGGACGGGCGCCGCAAGGGCGAGCCGTTCGCACCCGGTGCGAACCCGATGAACGGCCGCGACGCGCACGGCATGCTGGCCTCGGCCCTGTCCGTCGCGAAGCTCCCCTACGACGAGGCGCAGGACGGCATCTCGCTCACCTCGACGGTCGTGCCCTCGGGCCTCGGCCGGACGCGGGACGAGCAGGTGACCAACCTCGTCGGCCTGCTCGACGCGTACAACGTCTCCCAGGGCTTCCACCTGAACATCAACGTCCTCAACCGCGAGACGCTCGAGGACGCGATGGAGCACCCGGAGAACTACCCGCAGCTGACCATCCGGGTGTCCGGGTACGCGGTCAACTTCGTCCGCCTGACGCGCGAGCAGCAGCTCGACGTCCTCTCGCGGACCTTCCACGGCGGCCTCTGAGCCGACCTGAGCCGGGACTGCCCGTCCGGCTCTCGACGAGGCGGGGTGCGTACTGCGCACGCACCCCGCCTCGTCCCGTACCCGCCCGCCGGCGACACCTTTCGCCCGGCCGTCGCCAGGTAAGGACATTCGTCCCATGAATTCGTCCCATGTGCCGGTCGACACTGGTTCTATGACGACGACGGCCACCCAGGTACCCGCCCAGCACGGCGCCCCGGTCATCGAGCTGGAGCACCCCGTCGTCGGCGGCGCCGCCGCCCGCACCCTCTCCGGCACGGCCGGGCTCGACGTCTCCGACGTCGACCGCGCCGAGCGCATCTCCCGCACCCGGTCCGGGGAGCTCGGCTCCGTGCACTCGTGGGAGCTCGTCACGGCCGTCGACGGTCCGGGGACGCGGCTGACGACGTTCCTCGCCGGATGCCCGCTGCGGTGCCTGTACTGCCACAACCCCGACACCATGGAGATGCGTCGGGGCGAGCCCATCCTGGCCACCGAGCTGATCGCCAAGATGGCCCGGTACCGCGCGGTCTTCGCCGCCACCGGCGGCGGCGTCACGATCTCCGGCGGCGAGCCGCTCATGCAGCCGGCCTTCCTCGCCCGCCTGCTGCGAGGCGCGAAGGAGCTCGGCATCCACACGGCGATCGACACGTCCGGCTTCCTCGGCGCGGCCTGCACCGACGCGATGATCGACGACCTCGACCTCGTCCTGCTCGACGTCAAGTCGGGCATCCCCGAGACGTACAAGCGCGTGACCGGCCGCGAGCTGCAGCCCACGCTCGACTTCGGCCGCCGGCTCGCCGCCCGCGGCGTCGAGATGTGGATCCGCTTCGTCCTCGTGCCGGGGCTGACCGACGACCCGGCCAACGTCGAGGCGGTCGCCGACTACGTCGCCGGTCTGGCCACCGTCAGCCGCGTCGAGGTCCTCCCGTTCCACCAGATGGGACGCGACAAGTGGGAGGCGCTCGGGATGCGGTACGAGCTCACGGACGTCCCCGCGCCGACGCCGGAGCTCGTCGAGCGGGTGCGGGAGCAGTTCCGCTCCCGCTCGCTCCAGGTCTTCTAGGCCAGCGCGAGGAACCGCCGTCCGCGCACGCGCTCGGCGTGCCCGGTGCGGTCGAGGTAGGGCGTGATGCCGCCCAGGTGGAACGGCCACCCGGCGCCGAGGAGCATGCACAGGTCCACCTGCCCGGGATCGTCGACCACCCCCTCGTCGAGCAGGAGGCCCACCTCCTCGGCGAGCCCGTCGAGGACGGCTGCCCGCACCTCGTCCGCGGATCGCGGCGCAGGCGTCCCCCGTCCGGTGAAGGCGTCCTGGATCGCCGGGTCCACCGAGCCGTCGTCGCGCACGAGCCGGCGCCGCTCGGCGGCGAGGCGCTCGAGGCCGGGGGAGAGCGGGAAGCGCTCGCCGAGCTCGGCGTGAAGCGTCCCGAGCACGTGGAGCGCCACCGGCAGCCCCACCAGGTCGATGAGCGCGAACGGCCCCATCGGCAGCCCCATCGGCTGCAGCGCGCGGTCGGCCACCTCGACCGGGGTGCCCGACTCCGCCGCTGCCGCGACGTCGGCGAGCAGGCGCAGCAGCAGGCGGTTCACGACGAACCCGGGGCGGTCGGCGACCTCGACGGCGGTCTTGCCGAGCCGACCGGCGACTTCGAACGCGGTCGCCACGCTCGCCGCGTCCGCCACGGCGGTGTGCACGACCTCCACCAGGGGCATCCGGGCGACCGGGTTGAAGAAGTGCAGCCCCACGACGCGCTCCGGGTGCGCCAGGCCCGCGGCCATCGCGGTGACCGACAGCGCAGAGGTGTTGGTGGCAAGGATCGCGTCCGGGGACACGACCTCCTCCAGCTGCGCGAAGACCGTCCGCTTGACCGCCATCACCTCGGTGACAGCCTCGATCACCAGGTCGGCGTCGCCGAGGGGCGCGAGCTCCGTGCCGACGGTCACGCGGGACACGAGCCGGTCGCCGTCGCTGGCGTCCAGGCGGCCCGACCGCACGAGGTCGGCCACCTGGCGCTCGACCGACGCGCGTCCGGCCGCCGCCCGTTCCTCGTCGACCTCACGCATGACCACGGGCACCTGAAGCCGGCGCCCGACCAGGACGGCGAGCTGGGTGGCCATGAGGCCAGCGCCGACGACGCCGACCCGCTCGACCGACCGGACGGGTCCCGCCGCGGGCCGGGGACGTCGGGTGGTGAGGTCGAACGCGTGGAGCCCACTGCGCAGCTCGGGGGAGAGCAGCAGGTCCGCCAGCGCCTCGTCCTCGGCGGCGAACGCGGCGTCCCGGTCGCTGCCGAGGGCCGCCGCGACGAGGTCGAGCGCCCGGTAGGGCGCGGGCGCCGCGCCGTGGAGGCGTCGGTCGAGCTCGGCGCGCGCCGCCTCCACGGCCCCCGCGGCCTCGGCGACGTCCGGCGGCTCGTCCCCGCCCCGCTCGACGACCAGCTCGCCGCGCAGCACCGCCTCCGCCCACGCCACCGACGCCGCGACGAAGTCGGCGGGGTCGAGCACCGCGTCGACGAGGCCGAGCCGGAGCGCCTCGTCCGCGCCCGTGAGGCGGTCGACGAGGGGCCGGCGCACCGCGAGGTCCACTGCGGCCGCAGTGCCGACGAGGTGCGGGAGCAGGAAGCAGCCGCCCCATCCCGGCACGAGCCCCAGGCGGACCTCGGGGAGCCCGAGTCGGGTGACGTCGGCGGCCACCGTGCGGTAGGTGCAGTGCAGCGCGAGCTCGAGCCCGCCCCCGAGCGCCGGACCGTTCACGAACGCGAACGTCGGCACACCCATCTCGCCCAGCAGCCGGTACGCGTCGTGCCCGAGCCGGGCGATGCGGAGCGCCGCGGGGCGGTCGGCGAGCGTGGCGACCGTGCGCAGGTCCGCGCCGGCCAGGAACAGGGGCGGTGCACCAGTGACGGCGACGGCGGCGAGCTCGCCGTGCCGTGCACGGTCGGCGAGCCCCTCCAGGACGGCGCGTAGCTGCGTCAGGCCGTCGGGGCCGAGCGTGGCGGGCCGCGTCGCCGCGTTGTCGAGCGTCACGAGCGCGAGCACGCCGCCGTGGGCCAACGGCACGTCGGACACGGTCGCGTTCGTCACGAGCTCCACGGCCGACGTCGCGTCGGAACCCTGCACCGCCATGCGCCCTCCTCGTCGAGGTCGGGCGCCGCGGCCCGAGTTACTCGAGAGTAACAAGCGCCTCCGTGATCGGCGCGGCGGTGATCATCACCTGCCACGGACGCGCGCCGCCGGCCTCGAGGAAGGCGCGGACACCGGCCTCGTCGAGCGGGGCGGGCGGTGACCAGCAGAGCCGGCGCAGGAGCTCCGGCTGCAGCAGGTTCTCCACGGGCAGGTGCAGCTCTGTCGCCAGCGCCTGGACCACGGCGCGCGCCGCGGCCAGACGCGCCGCCGCCGCGGGGTCGCGGTCGGACCAGGCGCGTGCGGGCGGCGGGCCGTCGGTGCGC
>JAEWYD010000198.1 GCA_023462275.1 Actinomycetes bacterium | reverse complement strand
GCCGACCACCCCGCCGGTGGACCCGCCGGTCGACCCCGTGGACCCGCCCGCGCCGGCCAATCTCGTCGCCGCGGTGCCGGACCTCAGCCAGGTCACCCTCGTCGACGGCCGCGCCGCTCCGGTCCAGCTGACCGTGACGAACGACGGCGGGACGGCTGCCGCCGTGCAGACCGACTTCGTGTTCCCCGCCGGAACCGACGTGACCGTCGAGGCGCTCCCGGAGCTGCTGGGCGGCGCGGGCCGGTCGGTCGCCGGCATCGACCCGACCGACTGGACCTGCGGAGCCGCGACGGCGACGGCCGAGGGCACTGTGGTCGCGTGCGCCCTCGCCGAGCTCCCCGCCGGCGCGTCCAGCAGCCTGATCGCGGGCATCACCGTGAACGACCCCGACGTCGACGGCGTCCGCACGCTCGCGTTCGGCGTCCGCACCTGGGTTCCCGGCCCGGGCGTCGTGCCGCCGGCCCCGACGGCCGCGAGCGTCCAGGTCTCCTCGCCCGCCGCGCGGATCACCGTCGGTGCCGCCGACCCGGCCGCCGTCGTCCTCCAGGGCGAGAACCGGCCGGCCGACGTCGAGCAGGCGAGCACGCGCGTCACCATCCCCGTGAGCAACACCGGCACCCACGCCGCCGTCGACGTGACGGTGACCGGCGTGCCGGCCGGTGTCGGCGTCCGCGCCGAGCTGCCCTGGACGTGCACGCAGGGCGCCGCGCTGACGTGCCACCTCGCCGACCTCGCGCGCGGCGCCACCAGCGAGCTGACGCTCGTGCTCTCCGACACGCCCAGGCTCGTGGACGTCGCCGCCGACGCGACGGTGGTCGTGACCGGCCCCGCCGACAGCCAGGCGATGAGCCTGACGGTGCGCTCGGCGCCCGCCCGGTACGAGGTGTCGCTGGCGCAGAGCTCCACGAACCGCGCCGCGATCGACGGCGTCGTTCGTGTGGCGAACACCGGCCGCACCAGCGGGTCGCCCGTCGTCGCCGCCGACCTGCCCGACGGCGTCACGCTGCGTGGCGGTCCCGGCGGCGACGCCGACTGGACCACCTGCCCGGCCGGCGTCGTCGGCGACGTGTGCCGCACGGTGGACCTGCCCGCCGGTGGGCCCACGACGGACCTCAAGCTGCAGCTGCTCGCGCCGGCCGGGTCGGTGACGGCCGGGACGCACCCGGTGACGGTGCGCGTCGGCGACGCCCTGGCGGCGGTCGACTTCGCGGTCGACGCCACTCCCGCGGACCTCACCGCGTCCACCGTCGTCGTCGAGCCGAGCACCGTGGCGAACGGCGCGCTGGCGACCGTGCGGGCGACGCTGGTCAATGCCGGCGAGACGCCCACCACCGCGACCGTCGCGATCACGCTGCCGCGGGGGCTCAAGGCGCAGTCCCTCGACGGCTGGGCCGAGGCCGCGGGCGTCCTGACCCGCTCCGTCGACGTGCCGGCGGCATCGTCGGCCACCGCCGAGCTGGTCGTGCGCAACGTCAACCCCGCATCGGGCGAGCCCCGCCAGGACGTCGCCTGGGCGATCCGGGCCGGCGGCTCGGACGTCGCCGCCGGACGGTTCGGCGTGACCCTCGGCGAGGTGCCGCCGACGCCGGCCGCGGACTTCTCGACGTCGTCGTCGGCCATCTCGTCCGCGAGCCTTCCGGTGGGCGACAACACGCGGCTGACCGTCACGCTGCGCAACGCGGGGACCGCGCCGGGCACCGCCACGGCCGTCGTGACGGTGCCGACGGGCATGGGCGTGACCGAGTCGACGGGCTGGACGCGGGCGGGCAACGAGCTGCGCCAGACCGTCGAGGTCGCCGCCGGCGGGGCAGCCGAGCTGCGGCCGATCCACCTGCAGAACGCCAACGTGACTGCCGTCGCGCAGAACGTCGAGGTGGACGTGCGCGCCGAGGTGGGCGGGGTGCCCGTCTTCGAGACGTCCCACTCCGTCACGCTGCAGGCGGCCGCCCCGGCGATCGCCCTCGGCGCGCCGGCCGAGCTCGCGACCGCGAGCAAGACGAGCGCTGAGCTGGCCCTCACGGTCACGAACGCGGGGACGGCCAAGGCGACCGGGATCCGGCTGTCCGTCGACCTGCCGGCCGACGTGACGTACGAGGGCTTCACGGGCGACCGCTGGGAGTGCCACCGACCGCACGGACCGGCGGGCGCGAACGGCACGGTGACCTGCGACCTGCAGACGCTGGCCGCCGGCGGCTCGGCGCCCGTGAGCCTGACGCTGCAGGCCGGGCGCGGCGCGGCGGGGCGGCCAGTTGCGGCCCGCATCGACTACGACGGCGGACGCTTCGTCGAGCCGGTCGTGACGACGGTCCGGATCACCGATCGCCTGGCGGCCTGCGAGCCGACCTGGTCCCGCGGCGGTGTCTACGCCAAGGGCGACCGGGTGTCCTACCTCGGCTCCAACTACGAGCGCACGCAGGCCGGTCCGGCCCTCTTCGAGCCGACGAACGACCTGTCCTGGTGGAAGCTGCTCGGCCCCTGTGCCTGACGCCGGACGCCTGACGCGCTGGAGCGCCTGACGCGGGGGTGACGGCCCGGCGTCGTGAGCGTTGGGCCGAGGGCGCCTCCTGGGCCCGGACATGCGAGGGGCCCGTGCCCCCCGGCACGGGCCCTGCTCGCCGCTGGTCCAGCGCCCCCCGACGCCTTCCCAGCTGTTCCGGTCCTCACGCCCCCCGACGGAGGTCCGGTTGTGGAGGTTGCGCTGCCGGGCCGCGGAACGAAGCCCCCTGGTTCAGGCGACCCGGCAGCGCAGGGTCCTCAGTCAGCATCCCCCGAGCCGACGAGGACGACCTCGGGGGTGGGGTCACAGCGATAACCCACACCCCTGATGGTGACGATCTGCGGGCAGCCCCCCAGCTTCTCCCGCAGCCGTCGCACATGGACGTCGATGGTGCGCGTGCCGTTGCCCCACGCCCGCCGGTGCCACACGTGCTCGAGGAGCTCCTCGCGCGTGACGGCCCGGTGCGGTGCGCGCAGCAGGTACTCCAGCAGCGCGAACTCCTTGTAGGTGAACGGCACGGAGCGGCCGTCCACGGTGACCTCGCGTGCCGCGGGGTCGACGATGACCTCGTGCCGAGCGGGCACCGCGTGCATGCGCCGCGCGCGCCCCAGGAACGGCCCGGGGTCGGCGGCGGCGAGCTGCTCGCGGACCCGGGTGACGAGGGCACCGTGCGGGCCCCGGCCCCCGAGCGTCAGCGCGGCGTGCAGTCGCGCGTCCGGCGCCATCTCGGCGACGAGGTTCTCGATGGCCCGCGCCAGGTCGACCAGCGCGGCGCGCTCGGTGGGCCCCGCCTCGGCGTCGAGCCCGATGTAGAGGGCGAGCCCGGGGACGGTGGCGCGCGACTGCAGCGGGGCGGAGGCCCCTGTCACAGCGAGTGAGACTGCAGTCATGGAACGAGTGTGACTGGGGATCGTGACTCCACCAACCCCCTCCATGGTCGATCTCACATATTGGACCAATACCCCTGACGAGGGGCGGCGAAACGACGGACAAATACGGACGGACACCGCGAATCGGCACGGGTGAAAAGGGGAGGGCTGTCACCCGGTCGGAGTAGTCACGATGACGCTGTGCACCAGTCATGACGACGCCCCGCCGGTCGTGACCGGCGGGGCGTCGAGGTCGGTGAGGTCCGGGCGTCCCCGTCAGACGAGGCCGTACAGCCGGTCGCCGGCGTCGCCGAGGCCCGGGACGATGTACGCCTTCTCGTTCAGCCGCTCGTCCACCGCGGCGACGACGACCGCGACGTCCGCGCGGTCGCCCACGTGGCCCTCGAGCAGCTCGATGCCCTCGGGTGCCGCGATGAGGCAGATGCACGTCACGTCCCGCGCGCCACGCTCGAAGAGGTAGTCGACGGTCGCGGCCAGCGTGCCGCCCGTGGCGAGCATCGGGTCCAGCACGAAGCACTGGCGCCCGGTCAGGTCGTCCGGCAAGCGGTTCGCGTACGTGATCGCCTGCAGCGTCTCCTCGTCCCGCTTGAGGCCGAGGAACCCGACCTCCGCCGTCGGGAGCAGCTTCATCATGCCGGCGAGCATGCCGAGACCGGCGCGCAGGACCGGCACGACGATCGGCTTCGGGTCCGCCATGTGCGTCCCGATCGTCGCGGCGACGGGCGTGACGACCTCGCGCTGCTCGGTGCGGACGTCCCGCGTCGCCTCGTAGGCGAGGAGCGTGACGAGCTCGTCGACGAGCTCGCGGAAGGTGGCCTGGGGCGTGTCCTTGTCCCGCAGGACCGACAGCTTGTGGGAGATGAGGGGGTGGTCGGCGACGTGCAGGCGCATGGCTGCACGCTACCGGGTCGTCCGCCCTCCCAGTGCGGCTACCGTGGCCGCGGAGGTGGCGCAGTGGTGGTGCACGACGACGACGCGCGGGC
>JAEWYD010000197.1 GCA_023462275.1 Actinomycetes bacterium | reverse complement strand
CCGTCGTGTCGGGCGGGGCGTACGGCGTCGACGCGGTGGCCCACCGGGCCGCGCTCGCGGCGGGCGGCCCCACGGTGGCGTTCCTGGCCGGCGGCGTGGACCGGCTGTACCCCGCCGGCAACGCCGGCCTGCTCGCGGCCGTGCTGGACGGCGGCGGGGCCCTCGTCAGCGAGGTCCCGCCGGGGAGCGTGCCGAGCAGGTCCCGGTTCCTGCTGCGCAACCGGCTCATCGCCGCCACCGCGTCGGCCACCGTCGTGGTGGAGGCGGCCTGGCGATCCGGGGCACTCAGCACGGCGCGGCACGCCGCCAGCCTGCTGCGGCCGGTGGGCGCCGTCCCGGGGCCGGTGACCTCGGCGGCCTCGGCCGGCTGTCACCGCCTGCTGCGCGAGGGCGCCGCCGTGTGCGTCACGGACGGCCCCGAGCTGCTCGAGCTCGCCGGCCAGGCGGGCGTGGACCTCGCCCCGGAACCGGTGACCGACGCCCGACCGGGGGACGACCTGGCGCCGGAGCTGCGGCGCGTGCTCGACGCGCTGCCGGTGCGCAGCCCGGCGACGGTCTCGTCGCTCACCCGCGCCGCGGGACTGGCGGAGGAGGAGGTCCAGGCCGCCCTCGGCCGCCTGGAGCTCGCCGGACTTGCGGTACAGCGGGCGGGTTCGTGGCGGCGCGCGGCGTGGCGGCGAGGCCAAGACTCGTAAACCGGACACACTGCGAAAGTGGAGGTCACGACACCGGGTGAAGTCTGCGCACCCCGTCTTGTGACGTGACGGGTGACGCGCAACGGTAGAGCAGTGCACGCGGCGCCGACCGATGCGACGGCCATGACCGACGAGGTCGTGGCCGCGTTTGTGACGCACCTGGAAGCGGCCCGCGGCATGTCCCCGCACTCGGTGCGGGCGTACGTCGGCGACGTGCACCACCTGCTCGCCTTCGCGCGCCGCCGCGGCGTCGCGTGGGACGCCGTCGACCTCCCGCTGCTGCGCGGCTGGCTGGCCTCGATGGTCGCCACCCGGTTGGCGCGCGCGACGATCGCTCGGCGCGGCGCCGCCGTCCGCGGCTTCTACGCGTGGGCGCGCGCCGAGGGGCTCGTCCCCGTGGACCCGGCCGCCCGACTCGTCACGGCGCAGCCCGGCAGCTCCCTGCCGACCGTCCTCGCGGTCGAGCCGACCGCGCACCTGCTGGACGTGGCGCGCACCCTCGCCCAGGGCGCCGACCCGGTCCCCGTACGCGACTGGGCGGTGCTGGAGCTCCTCTACGCGACGGGTGTCCGGGTGGGTGAGCTGGTCGGGACCGACGTGCGCGACGTCGACCGCGGCGCCCGCGTCCTGCGCGTCATGGGCAAGGGCGCCAAGGAGCGTGTCGTACCCTTCGGCGTGCCCGCTGCCCGTGCCCTCGACGCCTGGATCGACCAGGCGAGGCCCCTTCTCGCGACCGACCGGTCGGGCGACGCGCTGTTCGTGGGGCTGCGCGGGGCGCGGCTCGACCAGCGTCAGGTGCGGACGGTCGTGCACCGCGTGGCCGCGGCCGCCGGGGTCGAGGACGTCGCCCCGCACGCCCTGCGGCACACCGCCGCGACCCACCTGCTGCACGGCGGTTCCGATCTGCGTACTGTGCAGGAGATCCTGGGCCACGCCAGCCTCGCGACCACCCAGCGCTACACCCACGTCTCGCCCGAGCGCCTCCGGCGCTCCTACCAGCAAGCCCACCCCCGGGCCTAGGAAGAACGATGACCCAGGCCCGAGCCACCCAGCGCGACACGGTCGCCCGACTGACCGTCACGGTCGTCCCGCGGTCGTACACCGAGGAAGCGCAGGACGCGCTCGCCGTCGAGGCCCTCTGGGCCGCGTTCAAGGAGACGGGCGACCTCGAGGCGCGGGAGCGGCTGATCCTCAACTACGCACCTCTCGTGACGATGGTCGCGGGACGTGTCGGCGCCGGTCTGCCGAGCACGGTCGAGCAGGCGGACCTCGTGTCCTACGGGATGTTCGGCCTCATCGACGCCATCGAGAAGTACGAGACCGACCGGGCGGTCAAGTTCGAGACGTACGCGTCGGCCCGCATCCGTGGCGCGATCATCGACGAGCTGCGGGCCATCGACTGGATCCCGCGCTCGGTGCGCACGAAGGCCCGTGCCGTCGACCGGGCCTACGCCGAGCTCGAGGGCCAGCTGCGGCGTCCGCCGTCCGAGCACGAGGTGGCGGAGCGCCTGCAGATGCCCGTCACCGAGCTGCGGGCGATCTTCACCCAGCTCTCCACGGTGAACGTGGCCGCGCTCGACGAGCTGCTGGGCGCGGGCTCCGAGCGGGGGGACTCGCTCAGCCTCCTCGACACCCTGCAGGACCCGGGCGCGCCGGACCCCGCCGCGAGCCTGGAGGTGCAGGAGACGAAGGTGCTCCTCGCACGCGCCATCGAGCGGCTCGGCGAGCGCGAGAAGCTGCTGCTGGTCCTCTACTACTACGAGGGCATGACGCTGGCGGAGATCGGGCGCGTGCTCGGGGTCACCGAGTCGCGCATCTCGCAGATGCACACCGCCGCGATGCTCCGGCTGCGCACCATGCTCCAGGAGGGCGACAAGGCCTGACGGCGGCCGGGTGCCGATGGCGGCCCGCACGCCCGCGCGCGTCACTCCAGCAGGACGACGGTGGTGTCGCCGAGAAGTCCCAGCGGGTCGAGGTAGGCGTCCCCGCGGCGCACTCCCCAGTGCACGCAGAGCGTCGGGCAGTGACCGGCGACGGCGTGCCCGAGGTCGTCCCCGGTCGCGACGGCCGTGCCGACCTCCGGTGCACCCTCGACCGGCTCGAGGCTCGACCGGAGGCCGTCCGGGTGCGTGACGGTCACGACGCCCCGCCCCGCCACCGGCCCGGCGAACGACACGACCCCGGGCCCGGGGGAGCGCACGGATCCGTCCGTCCCGAGGTCCACCCCGCGATGGCCGCGCCCCCACGGGACGCTCGGCGGGTCGAAGAGCCGGAGCACCGCGCCCCCGGTGGGCGTCGCGTAGCCGGTCGAGGCCGGGACCGCGGCCGCCGGAGCACCGGCGGCGGGAGCGGCGACCAGCAGGACGATCGGCAGCGCGGCCGCGGACAGCATCCTTCGCATGCCGACGAGCGTGCCGCCGACGCCCGCGGCCGGCGCGGTCGGGTGCGGCGGGGCGGTGGACGGCAGCCGCGGCCCAGGCCCTGGGGACGACGGGATCGGCCCGCGCCGTCCGGTAGCATGTCCGCTGCACTCGGCTCGTCCGAGTGACATCGCGCGCCTTCTCGCCCTCGCACGAGGGCCCGTGCGTCGACGACGGTCCGGCGGCTCGCCCGCCCGGTGTCGGCCACGGGGGGCGCCAGGGGCGTCGACCACCCGGCCGTCGCCGACAACCGCAACGCGGGCGCCCGGCGTCCGCAGTCAGAGCGCGGCCCGGCCGCGCCAGGAGGAACACCATGGCCGTCGTCACCATGCGGCACCTGCTCGAGAGCGGTGTCCACTTCGGGCACCAGACCCGTCGCTGGAACCCCAAGATGAAGCGCTTCATCCTCACGGAGCGCAACGGCATCTACATCGTCGACCTGCAGCAGACGATCAGCCACATCGACCGGGCCTACGAGTTCATCAAGGAGACGGTGGCGCGCGGCGGCACCGTCCTCTTCGTCGGCACGAAGAAGCAGGCCCAGGAGCCCGTGGCCGAGCAGGCCGCCCGCGTCGGCATGCCCTACGTCAACCAGCGCTGGCTGGGCGGCATGCTCACCAACTTCACCACCGTCAACAAGCGTCTCCAGCGCCTCAAGGAGCTCGAGGAGATCGACTTCGACGACGTGGCCGGCAGCGCCTTCACCAAGAAGGAGCTCCTCATCATGCGTCGCGAGAAGGACAAGCTCTCCAAGACGCTGGGTGGCATCCGCGACATGACCCGCGTGCCCGCCGCGGTCTGGGTCGTCGACACCAACAAGGAGCACCTCGCCGTCGACGAGGCCCGCAAGCTCGGCGTGCCCGTCGTCGCGATCCTCGACACCAACTGCGACCCCGACCTGGTCGACTACGCGATCCCGGGCAACGACGACGCGATCCGCGCCGTCGCGCTGCTGACCCGCGTCGTGGCCGACGCCGTCGCCGACAACCGCAACGCGGGCGCCCGGCGTCCGCAGTCAGAGCGCGGCCCGGCCGCGCCAGGAGGAACACCATGGCCGTCG
>JAEWYD010000196.1 GCA_023462275.1 Actinomycetes bacterium | reverse complement strand
GCATCAGGCCCTCGCCCTCCGCCATGCCCAGGTAGGGCGTGGCCGAGGTCGCCGCCACGGAGAAGACCGTGACCATGAACACGGCGACCACGAGGCCGGAGACGGAGCGGAACGTGGCGACCGGGTGCCGGCGCACGCGGCTGCCGGCGATGACCGCGGCAGCGCTGCGGGCGTGGCGGGCGGCGAGCGCGCTGGCGCGGAACGTGAGCCAGGGGCCCGCGACGACGACGCCGAGCGTCGTGACGGCGAACCCGCCGAGCAGCAGCGTGAACCCGATGGCCTGCCCGGCCGCCCCCTGGCGGACCGCCACCCAGAGCCCGGCCATCATGGCCAGGCCGACGGCGAGGGGCACCAGGCGACGGGCGGACGGGACCCGCTCGTGGATCGTGGACGTGGCGCCGAGCGGGCCGATGCCGGTCCGGCGGAGCTTGCGCGCGGCGGCGAGCGTCGTGCCGACGACGACGGCCGCGATCGCGCCCGCCGCGACCGGGAGCGGCGGCGTGAGGTCGTCCGGGAAGAACTGGGCGCCCGCCAGCGACGCCTTCCCGGCGACCGGGCGCAGGAGCCAGGCCAGGCCGGTGCCCAGGACGGCGCCGACGACGGAGGTAGCGACCGTCTCCACCGCCACGAGCGCCGTGACGGTGCGGGGGGAGGCACCGATGAGCCGCAGCGTCGCGAAGCGCTCGGCCCGCCGCGCGGCGCCCAGCTGGGTGACGATCGAGACGAACAGCAGGACCGGGAAGAAGACGCCGATGGCGCCGATCCCGACGATCATCTGGTACGAGCGCGACAGCCCGGTGTCGGTGCCCGCGAGCTCGGTGACCAGGCCGGCGCGGGGTCGCTCCCGCAGCGCCGCCTCGTCGCGGCCGACAAGGGCCACGAGCGAGTCCGGCCCGACGAGGACGTCGTCGGGCAGGACGCCGGCGAGCGTGCCGAAGCGGCCCTCGAGCTCGTCGGGGTGGGCCGCGACGAGGCGGGCGAGCGCGGGGGAGGCGTAGTACTCGCCGGGGGCTGGCGGTGCGCCCATGCCGGGCACGGTCACCGTCGTCGACGGCGTCGCGGCGACGTCGAGGCGCGTCACGTCCCGGGGGCCGACGTGCTCGGGCACCCGGGCGACCGCCAGCACGTCGTCGGTGAGCGGGACCGCCGTGCCGTCGGCGGCCGTCAGGGGCGCGCCGCCGTCGGGGGTCGCCCAGAGCGAGCGCTCCTCGCGCGTCTGCAGTGCCGTGAAGGCGCCGGCGAGCAGCATGAACACGGCGGTGCCCACGGCGATTCCGGTGACGATGCCCGCCAGCCGGCCCCACGAGCCACGCGAGCCGAGCAGCGAGAGGCGCAGGATGCCGGGGCTCATGCGACCACGCCCGTCCCGGACACCGCGCCGTCGCGCACGATGACGGTCCGGTCGGTGTAGGCGGCGGTGCGGGCGTCGTGGGTGATGACGACGAGGGTGGTGCCCGTGGCCCGGACGGCCTCGAGCATCACGGACATGACGTGCTCGGCGGCGAGGGAGTCCAGCGAGCCGGTGGGCTCGTCGGCGAACACGACGTGGGGCTCGGTCGCCAGCGCGCGGGCGACCGCGACGCGCTGCGCCTCGCCGCCCGAGAGCTCGCCGGGCAGCTTCTCGCCGAGCCCGCCGAGGCCGATGCGGTCGAGCCACTGCGCCGCGAGGGCGAGCGCGGACGCGCGGCGCGTGCCGCCGAGCAGGAGCGGGACGGTGACGTTGTCGAGCGCGGTGAGCTCCGGCAGCAGCTGGCCGAACTGGAACACGAATCCGAAGCTGGCCAGGCGGAGCGCGGACCGGCGCTGCTCGTCGAGGTCGTCGATGCGGGCGCCGCGGAAGGTGACCTCCCCGGCGTCGGGCGTCAGCACGCCGGCCAGGCAGTGCAGGAGCGTCGACTTGCCGGAGCCCGACGGGCCCATGATGGCGACCGCCTCCCCGGCGACGACGTCGAGGCTCGCGCCGCGCAGGGCGTGGGTCTGGCCGAAGGTCTTGTGCAGGTCGCGCGCGCTGAGCACGACGCCGGTGGGCGGGGTGGGCCGCAGCTCGTGCTGGGCGGTGGTCGCGGTCATGGCTGGGCGAGCTCCTGTCGCAGCTGGCCGAGGCGAGCGCTGGTGGTGTCCATCCAGCGCAGGTCGGCCTCGATGTGGAAGAGGGCGTGGTCGTACACGAGGACCTGGAGGACGTCCGCCGACTGCTTGCGGCGCGTCAGGTCCCGCATGCGCTCCAGGTGCGCGACGCGCTGGATGTCCAGGAGCGCGTCGGCGTCGTCGTCGAGGAGGAGGGCCACGACTGTCTTGGCGAACAGCTCGGACTGCAGGGTGGCCGAGGGGATCTCCGGCGTGCGGAGCCACTCGGCGAGGTGGGCGCGGCCCTCCGCGGTGATCGCGTAGCGCTTGCGGTCGGGGCCGCCGCCCGCCTCCTCCCCGACGAGCGTGATGAGGCCGTCGCGGATGAGCCGGGCGAGGGTGGCGTAGACCTGGCCGAAGGCCAGCGGGCGGCCGGTGCCGAAGTACCGGTCGTGGGAGTGCTTGAGGTCGTAGCCGTGGGACGGCTCCTTGGACAGGAGCCCCAGGAGCGTCTGTGTGCTGGTCACGGCGGCGACTATACGCACGGTGTATACCGCGCGGACACGGCTCTCAGCGCCGCCACAGGTTCCGTGCGTGTGTGGGGGCGGGGCGCGGGCCTCGCCGCGGGCCACATCGAGGGGACGGCCGGGTCGACGTCCCTCCGCGGAGTGCTTTCTGGGGCAAGTAGTTCCGGCAAGGCGTCCCGGTGCGGCAGCACCCGTCGGCGGTCGGTGGTCGGGTCGGTGGTCAGCAGGCTGTCATAGCCGCGGCACAGGGGCGTCTCACGCCGGGCGCAGGTGGGCCGAGGATCCTGACGGCGTCCCGCCCCACAGGAGGTAGCCATGACAACGCCCGACGACCTGAGCCGTCCGGCCCCCGACGACGCCACCCGACCGATCGAGCCGCCCGTGGCCCCCGCCGAGGGGCTGGCCGCACCGGCCGAGGGCCCCGCGCCGGTGCCGCCGCCGCCGTTCGGGGCTGCGGTGCCCGTCCCGCCC
>JAEWYD010000195.1 GCA_023462275.1 Actinomycetes bacterium | reverse complement strand
GCGTCGGGGTCGACGCTGCGCGCGGCGAAGCCGCCACCCAGCCGACCGCCGCCGGACGAGCCGCCACCGCGAGGGCTGCCGCTACCGACGGGCGTCCCGCCGATGGGGCCGCCGCCCGCGGGCTGCTCCCCCACCCGCTCGAACGGCCAGTTCCCGCCCCCGCTCGTGGTCATGCATCCTCCCTGCGCGCGTCCTGCCCGCCAGCCTAGGGCCTCGCCCGGCGGGGTCCGGGGAGCTCAGGGCGTGCGGCGGTGCAGGGTCAGCGACCCGAGGACGAGCGAGCCGATGATGAAGAGGACGATCACGCCGATGGCGCCTTGGACGCCCGAGAAGGTGGCGCCGGCCGCGAGGTCCTGCTGCGCCTCCATGCCGTAGGTGAGCGGCATGGCGCGCGAGAAGTACTCCAGCGCGGTCGGCATCTGGTCGCGCGGCATGATGAACCCGCCGGTGAGCAGCTGGGGCAGGATCACGACCGGCATCATCTGCACGGCCTGGAACTCGGTCGCCGCCAGCGACGACGCGGCGAGCCCCAGCGCGGTGCCGAGGACGGCGTCGAGCACGGCCACCACGATGACGAGCCACAGGCTGCCCTTGACGTCCATGCCGCACACCCAGACGGCGAACCCGGTCAGCACGAGCGCCTGGAGCGTGGCGAGCGCGGCGAACGCGAGGGCGTAGCCGAGCACGAAGTCGCCGCGGCGGATCGGCGTCGTCATGAGGCGCTCGAGGGTGCCGGACTGCCGCTCGCGCAGGGTCGCCACGCTCGTGACCAGGAACATCACGAACAGCGGGAAGATGCCGAGCAGCAGCGGGCCGGTGTGGTCGATGACCATCGGCTGGTCGGTGTACATCCAGGCGACGATGCCGAGCAGCACGCAGGGCACGATCAGCAGGATGGCGATGGTGCGCTTGTCGTTGCGGATCTGCAGCAGCACGCGCAGGGCGGTCGAGAGGGTCAGGCGGGCGGTCATCGGGTCGCCTCCTCGGGGGCGGTGGGGGCGGTGCCCGGGGTGGCGGCGGTGCCGGCGGCCGCGCGATCGGCCGCCACGGCGTCGTCGACCAGGTGCAGGAACGCCTGCTCGACGTCGGCCGTGCCGGTGCGCTCCAGCAGCGGCTCGAGCGCGGAGTCGGCGAGCACGCGGCCGTCGCGCATGAGCACGAGGCGGTCGCAGCGCTGGGCCTCGTCCATGACGTGGCTGGAGACGAGCATCGCGATGCCGCCCGCGGCGAGCCGGTGGAAGAGGTTCCAGAGGTCGCGCCGCAGGACGGGGTCGAGCCCGACGGTCGGCTCGTCGAGGACGAGCAGCTCCGGCTTGCCGAGCAGCGCCACCGCGAGCGAGACGCGCGAGCGCTCCCCACCCGACAGGACGCCGACGCGACGGTCCGCGATGGCGTGCAGGTCGACGTCGTGCAGCGCCTGCTCCACGTCACCGTTGCGCGCGCCCAGCAGCCTGGCGAAGTAGCGCAGGTTCTCGACGATGCTGAGGTCGCCGTAGACGCTCGGCGCCTGGGTGACGTAGCCGACCCGGTCGCGCAGCCGCGGGTGGCCGGCGGGCAGCCCGAGCACCTCGACCGTGCCGGTCACGTGCTGCTGGACGCCGACGACGGCGCGCATCACCGTGGTCTTGCCGCTGCCGCTGGGCCCGAGCAGGCCGACCAGCTCGCCCGGCTCGACGTCGAAGTCGACGCCGCGCAGGACGTGGTTGCCGCCGCGGTGGACGTGCAGGTCCCGGACGCTGAGTGCGGGCATCTTTTTCTCCACGTGAGGAAATCTAGCCGCGGCCCCGCGCCGTGGCTAGGGGACCTACGGCCCGGAGATGGCGGCGTCGGGCGGGGCGATCGAGCCCGGCCGGAGCGCTCCGAGGAACTCGGGCGGGAGGAGCGGCGTGCCGACGTGTGCCGGCGGGAGGTCGCCGTCGATGTACAGCTGGACCGAGCGCCCGACCCACGCGGCGACCTGCGCGACGGGGGCCGAGGCCAGCGGCTCGACGCGGACGACGTCACGCGCGATGAGCAGGCCCACCACCTGGGACGCGACGAGGGTCGCGCGCAGCTCCGGGTCGGGCCCCGGGATCAGGCGCGCGACGCGCTCGAAGACCTCCGTGGACAGGAAGTCCCGCACGGCGCCGCCGTCCTCCCCGGAGACCGCCGCCGTCAGCACCAGGCGCAGGCGCTCCTGGCCGCCGGGCACGTGCCACGCGGTGAGGATCAGGGTGACGAGGCGGACGCCGATGCCCTCGGGCGGCCCGGCGAGCACGACGTCGACCATGCGCGCCGGGTTGATCAGCGGGTGCATGAGGCTGGCCGACAGGAGCTCGGGCTTGCCGCCCTCGAACCAGTAGCGCACCAGCGCCGGGTCGACGCCGGCGCGGCGCGCGATGCCGCGGACGCTCGTGGCGGCATAGCCGTTCGCGACGAACTCCGCGCGGGCGGCCGCGACGATCTGCTCGCGGGTGTCCGCGCGATCCGCCGTCCGGCGGCCCCGGCGCCGAGGCTCGGTCGGCTCGGACTCCTGCATGAGGCGAGCGTAGAGCGCGGGCATGGCGGCGCCACCGTGTCGGTGGGGGTCGGTACGGTCCTGGCATGTCCACGACGACGGCGCGAAGCGCCTCCGGCCGCCCGTCGGCCGCCGCCTCGCGCGCCGCACGCCCCGGGTACACCTGCACCGAGTGCGGGTGGACGGCGAGCAAGTGGGTCGGCCGGTGCGGCGAGTGCCAGGCGTGGGGCACGGTCGTGGAGGACGCCGGGCCGTCGGCCGGGCCGCGCACAGTCGCCACGGCGCCGTCGCGCGGGCCCGCCCGGCCCATCGGGTCGATCGACGTCGAGGCGGCGCGCGCCAAGCCCACGGGTGTCGGCGAGCTCGACCGCGTGCTGGGCGGCGGGCTCGTGCCCGGCGCCGTCGTGCTCATGGCCGGCGAGCCGGGCGTGGGCAAGTCGACCCTCCTGCTCGACGTCGCGGCGCGGGTCGCGCGCGAGGGCACCGTCCTCTACGTGACCGGCGAGGAGTCGGCCGGCCAGGTGCGGCTGCGCGCGGAGCGCATCGGGGCGCTCGCGCCCGGGCTGCTGCTGGCGGCGGAGACGGACCTGGGCGCGGTGCTGGGGCACCTCGCCGCGTGCGAGCCCGCCCTGCTCGTCGTCGACTCGGTGCAGACGGTCGCCTCCACCATGGTCGAGGGCGCGCCCGGCGGCGTCGCGCAGGTCCGCGAGGTCGCGGCCGCGCTCATCGCCGCCGCCAAGGAGCGGGACGTCCCCGCGCTGCTCGTGGGCCACGTGACGAAGGACGGGAGCGTCGCCGGGCCGCGCACCCTCGAGCACCTCGTCGACGTCGTCGTCCAGGTGGAGGGCGACCGACACTCACGCCTGCGCCTCATCCGCGCCACGAAGAACCGGTACGGCCCCACCGACGAGGTCGGCTGCTTCGACCTCACCGACACCGGGGTGCGCGAGCTGCCCGACCCCAGCGGCCTCTTCCTCTCCACCACCGTCCACGACGTCCCCGGAACGTGCGTCACCGTCACGCTCGAGGGCCGCCGCCCCCTCGCGGCCGAGATCCAGGCGCTCGTCGCCCCCACGCAGCTGAGCAACCCGCGCCGCACCACCAGCGGGCTCGACTCGAGCCGGCTCGCCATGGTCCTCGCCGTGCTCCAGCGGCGCGGCGGCGTCCCGCTCGCCGGTGCGGACGTCTACGCCTCCACGGTGGGCGGCGCCCGCGTCGTCGAGCCCGCGGCCGACCTCGCGCTCGCCCTCGCCGTCGCCGGCAGCGCGGCCGACGCCGGGCGCGAGGAGCTCGTGACCTCCGGCCTCGTGGCGTTCGGCGAGGTCGGCCTCGCCGGCGAAGTGCGCGGCGTGCAGGGCCTGCGCCGTCGGCTCGCCGAGGCCCGCCGGCTCGGCTTCGCGGCCGCC
>JAEWYD010000194.1 GCA_023462275.1 Actinomycetes bacterium | reverse complement strand
CGCCTGGAACGCGCCGCGCCCCGGGTGCACTGGCACCTGTGGCAGGGCGCGGCCGTCGCGGCGCTCACGGCCCTCGCGGTCGTGGCGGTGCGCACGGCCTGACGGCCGCCCGGTCGACCGGGTCACGTCAGGACCCCGCTCCGGCGGGCGCCGCCGCGGCCTCCTGGGCCCGCTTGACCGCACGCTCCGCGGCCCGGTCCATCGACCGCTGGCTCGGGATGCGCCGCTGGCGCGGGTCGAAGGCGTCGCGCAGGCCGTCACCGATGAAGTTCACGCACAGCGCGATGCTCACGATGAACAGACCGGGCCACCAGAACAGCCATGGGCGGGTGTTGAACGCCGTCTGGTAGTCGCTGATGAGGTTGCCCAGCGAGACGTCCGGGAACCGGATGCCGAAGCCGAGGTAGCTCAGAGCCGTCTCGAGCAGGATCGCCGACGCCATGAGCAGCGTCGTGTTGACGATGATCACGCCGACGGAGTTCGGGAGCATGTGCTTGAACATGATGCGGGTGTTGCTCGCACCGGCGACGCGGGCGGCGTCGACGAACTCGCGCTCCCGCAGCGACAGGAACTCGCCGCGGACCAGGCGGGCCATGGACGTCCACGACACCAGGCTCAGCGCGAGGGCCAACGTGACGGGCCCCGCGCGCCCGAACCAGGCGCCCAGGATCGCGCCGATCATGATCACGGGGATCGTGATGACCATGTCCGTGAAGCGCATGAGCAGGTTGTCGATCCAGCCGCGGCGGAAGCCGGCGACGGCGCCGACGACGATCCCGACCGCCGTGGCGAGCAGACCGATGATCACCATGACCGTCAGGGACTGCTGCGTGCCGCGCATGACGCGGGCGAACACGTCGCGGCCGATGTTGTCCTGACCGAACGGGTGCTCACCGAAGTGGATGCCCGACGTCGAGAGCTCCATGGTGGGCGCGCCGCCGGGCTTGGCGACCTCCGACAGCGCGTTGTGGTCGTACTTCCACCAGCCGGGGATCGGGCCCCAGCCGATCGACGTGGCCGCCAGCAGCACGATGGCGATGAGGAAGAACGAGGCGACCATGGCGCCGCGGTGCCGCAGGAACCGCCGTAGGACGATGCGGCCCTGCGAGAGGCCCTCGACCTCCTTGAGCTCGATGGCGTTCTCGACGGACTCCTGGGCCGCGTCGGCGGGCCCGTTCTCCGGGGGGATGGGGGTCGGGACGGTCATGCGTTCACCCGGATCCTGGGGTCGAGGGCGGCGTAGACGAGGTCGACGACGATGTTCGCCAGGACCAGCATCGTGCCCACCACGATGAAGTAACCCATCACGGGGTCGGCGTCCTTGTTGCGCAGCGACTCGAGGAACAGCGTTCCCATGCCGCTCCACGCGAAGATGCGCTCCGTGATGATCGCGCCACCGAAGAGGTTCGCGATGTCGAGCGGCACGATCGTCGCGAGCGGGATGAGCGCGTTGCGGAACGCGTGCCGGACGGTCACGACCCGCTCCGGGAGGCCCTTGGCCCGCGCCGTGCGGATGTAGTCCTGGTTCATCACCTCGAGCAGGCTCGCGCGGGAGTACCGCGTGTAGGACGCGAAGGAGATGAGGATCAGCGCCACCGTCGGCAGCAGGAGGTGCGTGAACGTGTCGAGCGTGCGCACCCAGTAGTCGTTCCCCGTGAGGCCTGGCGTCTGGGCGCCGATCGTCGCGATCGGGCGCCCGGCGATGCGGCTGGAGTTGCTGTACACGTCCCAGACGGCCATCACGCGGTCCACGAAGATGAACACGCCGACCACCACGCCGGTGATCGCGCCGACGCGCATCGAGATGCCGCGGTCGGGGCCGCCGTACAGCCAGCCGACGAGCATGCCCGCGCCGATCGCCGTCAGGGCGAGACCGAGGATCAGCCAGTTGCTGGCGTTCACGAAGGGCCACTGGAGCGGGTAGTACAGCGCCACGCCGAGGGCCACCACGGTCAGGGCTGTGTACAGGGCCTTGCGGTTGCGCAGACCGGCGGCGAGTGCCACGACGGCGAACGCGCCGGCGACGCCGAGAACGGCGACGCCGAGGATGCCCAGCTGCGGATCGAGCAGCCACTTGGTCGCCGACATCGCGTAGAACGCGACACCTGTCGCGACCGTCGCGACCCCGAAGGTGGTCAGTCGCCGTCGTGCGTCGCCTGCGACGAGCGCCTGCCAGATGAGGCCGCCCAGCACGGCCAGTCCGACGACCGTCGGTAGCGAGAGGGTCGGGTCGCGGAGGAAGTCGTTGAAGCCGATCGCGCCCCACAGCTTGAGGAGGACCGCGACCCAGAACGAGGGCAGCGAGTACAGCACGAACGACATGAAGGTCACGCCGTAGTCGAACCCGGTGTACTGGCGCAGGGCCGACGCGATGCCGACGACGATGCCGAGCCCGATGGCGAGGAACGTGGACGCCCCGATCAGCTGCACCGTCGAGGGGATCGCCGTCCCGAGGAGGTCGATCACCGACTGGTGGCTGATGTAGCTCTGCCCCAGGTCGCACTTGCCGACCACGCAGGCGCCGACACCGCCCAGCCAGCCCAGCCAGCGGGCAGGCGGCGGCGTGTTGAGGTCGAGCGCCCGGATCCGGGACTCGATGAGCTGCGCCTTGTTGGGCGAGCTCGAGGCGTAGAGGTCCTCGAGCGGGTCGAGGGCGTACGCCAGGAGCATGTAGACGATGAACGTCGCTCCGATGAGCACGATCGCCGACGACAGCAGGCGGCGGCCCAGGAACGCGAGCATCGGACCGCTGACGCGCGGGCGTCGGCGCGGTGGTGTCGGGCTGACCGGGACGGCCGAGACGGCCTTGTCCGGGGCGGTCGCGCCCGTGACTGAGGTTGCCATGGGGCTCGGGACCTCGCTGGGAGTTGGTGAAAGGCGTGATTCTACGCGGGCCCGTCGCGATGCCCCTTCGCGAGGCGTGGGACGGTGCCGGGCGCGCGGCGCGGCGGGGGGCCCGCGCCGCTACGC
>JAEWYD010000193.1 GCA_023462275.1 Actinomycetes bacterium | reverse complement strand
CTGACGGCCCGTCGGCCGACGCGCCCCGTCAGCCGACGCGCCCCGTCAGCCGACGTGGTCGCGCCACGAGTGCTGCGGCTCGTACCCCAGCAGCTCGCGCGCGCCGTCGATCGCCAGGAGCGTCTCGAACTCGCCGAGCTCCCGGGTCACGGGCACCTCGGGGAAGACGGCGGCGAGCAGCTCGCGCGACGGCGTCGTCATGATCGTGTCGGCCGCGGCGACGACGACGTTGCGCGAGCCGGTGGTCTCGCGCTCCACGCCGAGCCGGCAGGCCTGCGCGACGTCGCGGACGTCGACGTAGCCCCACAGGTTCCACTTGCGGGCGTGGGGGTCGCCCCAGTACCCGGGCACGGCCGCGTAGTCCTCGGGGCGGTGGATGTTCGAGATCCGCAGCCCCACGAACGGGATCCCGGACCACGCGGACAGGTGCTCGGCGGCGACCTCGCCGAGCACCTTCGAGAGGGCGTACTCGGTGGTCGGCAGGGGGAAGTGCGCCTCGTCGACCGGCGCGTACCGCGGCGGGGTGTCGAACGGCAGGCCGAGCGTCGTCTCGCTCGACGCCCAGACCACCCTGCCCAGGCCCAGGCGCGCGGCGGCGAGGAAGACGTTCTGGTTGATCGCCGTGTTCGTGGCCAGGGTGACGGGACCGGTCGCCCGCCCGGGTGCCGGGATGTTGCCCAGGTGCACGACGGCGTCCGCCCCGGCGAGCGCCTCGACGGCCTGCCCGTAGTCGGTCAGGTCGGCGACGAGCAGGTCGGTGCCGAGGCCCGCGTCAGCCCCGGGCGGTCCGACGAGGTCGGTGGCGCGGACGGTGTAGCCGTGCTCGAGGAGGTCCGCGACGACGGCGCGGCCCGCCTTCCCGACGGCGCCGGTGACGGCGATGGTGGTGGTCATGCGCCCATCCTCGCGCGACGCCGCGGACTCAGCCCCGCGGGTCGTCGAGCAGCGTGGAGGCGTAGTCGGGCACGTAGCGCTGGGAGTCGCGCGGCGGCCGCACGTACCCGGTGGACGCCGGCCGCGGCGGCAGGACGATCTCCTCCCGCTCGACCTCCCGGTAGTCCAGGCTCGTCACCAGGTGGTGGATCATGTCCAGCCGCGACCGGCGCTTGTTGTCCGACTCGACGACCCACCACGGCGCCTCGGGGATGTCCGTGTGCACGAGCATCTGGTCCTTGGCGCGGGAGTACTCCTCCCACCGCGTGATCGACTCGAGGTCCGTCGTCGACAGCTTCCACCGCCGCATCGGGTCGGTCAGACGGGACCGGAAGCGGGCCTCCTGCTCGGCGTCGGAGACGGAGAACCAGTACTTGCGCAGGAGGATCCCGTCCTCGACGAGCATCCGCTCGAAGATCGGGCACTGGTGCAGGAACCGGTGGTACTCGTCGTTGGAGCAGTAGCCCATCACGCGCTCGACGCCGGCCCGGTTGTACCAGGACCGGTCGAACAGCACGATCTCGCCGGCCGCCGGCAGGTGGGCGATGTACCGCTGGAAGTACCACTGGCTGCGCTCGCGCTCGGTGGGCGTGGGCAGCGCGACGATGCGGGCGACGCGCGGGTTCAGGTACTGCGTGACGCGCTTGATCGTCGAGCCCTTGCCGGCGGCGTCCCGCCCCTCGAAGATCACGACGAGGCGCTTGCCCTCCGCCCTGACCCACTCCTGGATCTCGACGAGCTGCGCCTGGAGGCGGAAGAGCTCGTCCTCGTAGACCTTCTTCGGGAAGCGCGCCGTCGCGCCGGCGGACGGGGTCTCGGCCATGCGGCGAGCGTAGGCCCGTCGGGGTCGCCGGGGGCGGCCCTCGGGCCCGGTCAGCGGAGCAGGGCCTCGCGCAGCGCGACCGCGTGCGCGCCGCACCACTCGCGGCGTCCCGGTCGACGACCATCATCCGGCCCGGCGAGACGACGAGGTTCCACGGGGCGAGGTCGTTGTGGATCACCTGGTCGGTGCCGTCCGGCGGGATGGGGCACGCCCAGACGGCGTCGGGCGGCGGGGTCCACGTGGCCAGCGCGTCGTGCAGGTCGCGGGCGAGGCGCCCGACGGCGACCGGGTCCAGCGGGCCCTCGCCGGCCGCCGCGGGGTGCGCCGCAGCGCCGGGGACGAGCTCCAGGACGTGCCGGCCCGCCTCGTCGACGCCGAAGGACCTCGGCGCCCCGGTGAACCCGACCGACCGGAGGTGCTCGAGGAGGGCGTGGACCGTGGGCGTCTGCGGACCGCCGGGCTTGCGCACGGTGTCGCCGACGCGCACGACGCTCGCGGCGACGTTGCCCCCGGCCAGCGGGTGCTCGTCGGCTGCCGGCGCGCCGGTCACCCGCGGCTCACGCGAGGACCTCGGCGAGGTCGTAGGAGACGGGCCGCTCGAGCTGGGCGTACGTGCACGACGCCGGGTCCCGGTCGGGCCGCCACCGCACGAACTGGGTAGTGTGCCGGAACCGCGGGCCCTCCATGTGGTCGTACCGCACCTCGACGACGCGCTCGGGCTGCAGCGCCGTGAAGGACAGGTCCTTGCCCGCGGCCCACCGGCTCGTCTCGGCCTCGCGCGGGGTCCGTGACCCCGCGGCCTGCGCGGCGGCCGTCCACGGGTGGTCCTCGGAGTCGGTCACCAGGGGCTGCAGCTCCTCGAACAGCTCGCGGCGCCGGGCCATGGGGAACGACGACGTGACCCCGACCGAGGCGAGCCGGCCGGCGTCGTCGTACAGCCCCAGCAGCAGCGAGCCGACGGCGCGCGGGTCGTTCTTGTGCACCCGGTAGCCGGCGACCACGCAGTCGGCCGTCCGCTCGTGCTTGATCTTGAACATGACGCGCTTGTCGGGCTGGTAGGGCAGCCGGGGGTCCTTCGCGACGACGCCGTCCAGGCCCGCGCCCTCGAAGGCGGCGAACCACTGGCGGGCCTCGTCGAGGTCCGTCGTCGAGCGCGTGCGGTGGACGCCGGGGCCGCCGCCGGGCACCTCCGCCTCCAGCAGCGCGCGGCGCTCGGCGAACGGGCGCGACGTCAGGTCGTCGTCGCCGAGCGCGAGGAGGTCGAACACGACGAGCACGGCCGGGGTCTGCGTGGCCAGCAGGCGCACCCGCGACGCGGCGGGGTGGATGCGTTGCAGCAGGGCCTCGAAGTCCAGGCCCGTGCCGTCGGGGGTGGCGACCACCACCTCGCCGTCCACGACGCACCGCGCGGGCAGCTCGGCGCGCACCGCGTCGACGACCTCCGGGAAGTACCGGGTCATCGGCTTGGTGTTCCGGCTGCCCAGCTCCACCTCGTCGCCGTCGCGGAACACCACGGTGCGGAAGCCGTCCCACTTCGGCTCGTAGACCATGCCGGGCGGGATGTCGGGGACGGCCTTGGCCAGCATCGGCGCGACGGGCGGCATGACGGGCAGCTCCATCGCCACAGTCTGCGGTGCGGTACCGACGACGTCGAGGGGTCGCCCCGGCCGGCCCCGGCCCGCCTGCGGTTGCGGTCGCGTCGAACCCGCCGCCGCACCCGCGCCCGTGCGCTAGCCTCGCCGGGGCCGCCCGCCCGGACCCCCGC
>JAEWYD010000192.1 GCA_023462275.1 Actinomycetes bacterium | reverse complement strand
GGGCCGCACCCAGCGCGTTCGCGCCGCCGTCGCCGAGCATGTCGCGCTCGGCGAGGTCCGGACCGGCGGCAGCCGCGGAGGCGCCGAGGGCGGTCGCGGCGAGACCGGCGGCGGAGGTCGGCACGAGCGGGGCCGCGACGAGCGACGCCGCCTTGAGCGCGCGGCCAGGTCGCAGGTCCAGGAGGTTGACCAGGTTCGCCGTGGCCGCGACGAGGGCACCGGTCGCCACGACATCGGCGGCGTGCGCGACCGGCCCGCCCGAGGGTGCGCGGTCCCGGCCACCGAGGGCGATGGCCGCGGCGGCGATCCCCGTCGCGCCGATCCCCAGGACCTTGAGGCCGCCCGTCGTCACCTCGCCTCGCGCCAGGGCACCGAGGTGTCCCCGGAGGCCCTTGCGGACTCCGGTCGGGTCCTCGGCGAGGTCGTCGACCAGCCCGAAGGCGGCGGCACCCGTCACCGCAACTGCCGCGGCGGCGCCACCCCGGCCGCCGGCCGTGAGGGCACCGGCGAGGAGGCCGCCCGCGACGGCGGGGCCCTCCAGGAGGCTGATCGGCTCACCCCGGTGGTTGGTGCGCGTCCACCGTGCGCTCCGCTCGCCCGACGAAGCGCCTAGCGCCGCACGGACGACCCGCGTCGTCGTGGCGGCCGCGGCGCCGGCTGCGACGACCCGCAGCACGCTCATCCCTGGCCGCTCGACCCGTCCCCCGGCGACGGCTGGGTGCCGTCGGGGGTCGCGTCGCCGTCGGGGGGCGTGCTGGGTGTCCGATCGGGCTCGGCGAGCGCGACGCGCGGCGGCACCGGGGCGGTCGCGTCGCCGTCGGGCCCGTAGTGGCCGGTCTCTCCGCTGATCCGCTGAGCCAGCGCCAGGGGGACGCTCGCCGCGCCTACCACCGACTGGACGTAGGCCACGGTGCTCACCGTCGACGACGTGGCGTCGTCCGACCGGACGCGCCGCAGGACGCCGTCCTCGGCCAGCCCGAACCCGGCGACGACGACGCCCTCGGTCCGGCGGGTCGCCGCGAGAGCGAGCTCCACGGCTGCGGACTGCTGCTCCTTCAGGGCGGCACGCTCCTCGTCGGAGGGCTCGGGCGTCGCCTCCGCGTCCGCGGCCTTCTCGGGGGTGTCCGCGTCCTCGCCGACCAGCACGACGACGGCGTCGGCGGGCTGCGTCACGTCCCCGGACAGCTCCACGAGCCCGCCCTCGACGAGCAGCTGGAGCACGACGGTCGCGTCGCTGCTCAGGGCGTCGGGATCCGCCGGGTCGGGGTTGCTCAACGCCTGCACGAGGGCCTCGGCCAGCTGCTCGGGCGTGCCCGCCGACAGGTCTGGCTTGGGGTCCAGGTACTCCGCGACGGAGGCGGCCAGCGTCTGGCGGTACGTGCGCCGGGCCGTGTCCGTCCACTCGTCCGTGAGCCGGGCCGTGGCGCTCACCGTCGCGCCCGCCTGCGTGAACCGGTCGACGACGTCCTTCGCCGCGCCGGACTCGGGCGCGCCGAGCTCGACGATGGCGACGCGGCGGCCGGGCAGGACACCGGCGAGCAGGTCGGGCGCGACGGAGGCGAACGCGTCCTCGCTGTGCGAGAGCTCCGTCTGCGATCGGTCGAGGTCCGAGCGCAGCTGGGACGCACTCGCGCGGAGGTCGTCGACCTCGCCCGTCAGAGTGTCCCCGATGGCCTCCTTCAGCGGCCCCGCACCCAGCACGATGCCGACGGCGAGCGCCAGGAACACCGAGATGAGCGATACCAGGTGGTACCGGAAGTCGATCACCACGTCCTCCTTAGGGGCCCGCGCATCACGCGGCCCCGCCGAACAGGTCACGCACGGAGGACCACACGGAGTCCAGCCACGCACCGATGAGCCCCATGGTCGTCTGACCGGCAGCGGTGGACGCGATCGCCACCGCCAGGGCGAGGAGCCCGGCCAGGACCAGCCAGGCGAGCTGCCAGCTGGAGATCCGCTGGCGGTACAGCCGCGACACGCCCTTGGCGTCCACGAGCTTGCCGCCGACGCGCAGGCGCGTCAGGAAGGTGCTCGCCATGCCGGAACGCCCCTTGTCGAGGAACTCGACGAGGGTGGCGTGGGTGCCGACCGCCACGATGAGCTCCGCGCCCTTGTCGTCGGCGAGCAGCATCGCGATGTCCTCGCTCGTCCCCGTGGCCGGGAATACGACGTGCCGCACCCCGAGCTGCTCCACCCGCTCCACGCCCGGGGCGCGACCGTCGCGGTACGCGTGCACGACTACCTCGGCGCCGCACGCCAACGCCTTGTCCGAGACGGAGTCCATGTCGCCGACGATCATGTCGGGCTTCCACCCGGCCTCGATGATCGCGTCGGCGCCACCGTCGACGCCGATGAGCACGGGCCGGTACTCCTTCACGTACGGGCGGAGGGTGACGAGGTCCTCCTTGTAGTGGTACCCGCGGACGACGATCAGCACCTGCCGTCCCTCGAGCGGCGTCGTGATGTCCGGCACCCCGACGCCGTCGAGCAGCAGGTCGCGCTCCCGACGGAGGTAGTCCATCGTGTTGGCGGCGAAGGCCTCGAGCTGGGTGGAGAGGCCCGCCCGGGCCTCCTCCATGGCAGTCGCCACGGTCGCGGCATCCTGCGCGGTGCCCTCCGCGACGACCGTCTCGCCGACGCGCACCTCGCCGCCGACCACGTGCACGGCCTGCCCCTCGGTCAGCGCCATGACGTCCGGACCGAGGTCGTCGACGAGCGGCACGCCGGCGCCGATGAGGATCTCGGGGCCGAGGTTCGGGTAGCGGCCCGACGTGGACCGGGCGGCGTTGAGCACCGCGGCGGGACGGCAGGCGACGAGCGCCTCGGCCGACACCCGGTCGATGTCGATGTGGTCGATCACAGCGACGTCTCCGGGTCGGAGGCGCTTCGTCAGGTTCTTCGTCCTGCGGTCGACCCGAACCGTCCCGGCGATGCCGACGTCGGTGGGCGCAGTGCGGCCAGGGCGCGCGAAAAGTCTCATCGGGCCCTATCGTCCCACGGTCGACCGCTCGAGGAGCTCCGCGGCATGCCGCAGAGCCGTCACGGAGTCGGCCCGGCCGGACAGCATCCGCGCCAGCTCGTGCACGCGCTCGTCTCCGTCCACCACCCGGACGTCGGACGCCGTGACGACCTCGCCGGCGTCCTTGGTCACCACGACGTGCCGATCCGCAAACGCGGCGACCTGGGCGAGGTGGGTGACCACGACGACCTGCGCCTGCCTCGCGAGCTCCGCGAGCCGCCGGCCGACCTCGACGGCTGCCTTGCCGCCGACCCCGGCGTCGACCTCGTCGAACACGAACGTGGGCGGCCGGACGGCTCCTGACGACGGCGCGGTCGCGAGCGCGACCTCGATCGCGAGCATCACCCGAGAGAGCTCACCACCCGAGGCGCCCTGTCCGAGCGGGAGCGCCGGCGCGGCGGAGTGCGGTGCCAGCCGCATCTCGACCTCTTCCGCGCCCCACGGGCCGAGCTCGCCGGGCGTCAGGACGACGTCGAGGCGCGCCGTGGCCATGGCGAGGCCGGCCAGCTCGGCGGTGACGGCGTCGGCGAGCCGGCTCGCCGCCTGTGCCCGGCCCTCGCCGATGATCGCGGCGAGGCGGGCGAGCTCCTCGTCGAGGTCGGCGATCCGGGCGCCGAGCTCGCCGGTCCGGTCCTCGCCCTGGTCGAGCTCGAGGAGGCGCAGCCCGGCGCTGGACGCCCACGCGAGGACGTCGTCGACGGTCCCTCCGTGCGCTCGGCTCAGCGTCGTGAGCTGTGCGCGGCGCTCCTGCACAGCGGCCAGGCGGCTCGGGTCGGCCTGCACGGTGTCCGCGTACCGGGCCAGCTCCGTGCCGAGGTCGGCGAGCGCGTACTCGACCTCGGCGAGCCGCTGCGTCAGCGTCGCGAGCTCGTCGTCGTGCCGGGCCACGGGCTCCAGCGCCCGGCGCGCCGCGTCGACGAGGGCCGAGGCCCCGTCCGGCCCCACCGCGTCCTCCGACCCGTTGACGGCCGTGTGCGCGGCAGCAGCGGCCGCTCGCAGGTCCTCGGCGTGCCCGAGCCGCTCGGCCTCGTTGGCCAGCTCCAGGTCCTCGCCAGGCTGGGGATCGATCCGCTCCACCTCGGCGAGGCCGAGGCGGAGGAGCTCGGCCTCCCTCGCCCGCTCCTGTCCGTTGCCGACGAGCTCGGCGAGCTCAGTGGCGACGCGCTGACGTTCGGTCCACGCCGTCCGGTAGTCCTCCAGGAGCCGCCCGTGCTCGGGTCCGGCAAACGCGTCGAGGGCGGCGCGCTGCCGCGCCGCCGACCGGAGGCGGGTCTGGTCGGCCTGGCCGTGGACCGTCACCAGGTGCTCGGAGAGCTCGGCCAGCACCGCCTGCGGAACCGTGCGCCCGCCGAGGTGCGCGCGGGATCGGCCAGCTGCTGCCACCGTGCGCAGGACGGTCAGGGTGCCGTCCTCGTCGACGTCGGCGCCAGCCTCCGCGGCACGGATGGCCGCACCCGACCCAGGCTGGACGAGGAAGCAGCCCTCCGCCACCGCCTGCTCGGCGCCGACGCGGACCCGTGCGGCGTCTGCGCGGCCGCCGAGCAGCAGGGCGAGGCCGGTGAGGAGCATCGTCTTGCCTGCGCCGGTCTCACCGGTGATCGCCGTCAGGCCCGGGCCCAGAGGGACGCGGGCCGACGCGATGACGCCGAGGTTCTCGATCCGGATCTCCTCGATCACCGCCGCTCCCTGCTCTCCCGCTCCTCGCCCCAGCCTCCGTTCGGCACGCGTCCCCGCCATCCGGAGACGGGGAGGTCGAAGCGCGACACGAGCCGGTCCGTGAACGGTGCGTGGGTCAGGCGGGCGAGTCGCACGGGGAGCCCGCTGCGCCGCACCTCGACCCGGGTACCGACGGGTACCTCCGTCGTCCGCCTACCGTCGCAGCTCAGGACCGCGCCGCTGACGGAGCGGGTGAGCACCTCGACCGCCAGCACGGACGCCGGCCCCACCACGAGCGGGCGAGCGAAGAGGGCGTGCGCGGAGACCGGGACGAGGATCATGCCGTCGACGTCCGGCCAGACGACCGGGCCACCAGCCGAGAAGGCGTGCGCGGTCGAGCCCGTGGACGTGGCCATCACGACGCCGTCGCAGCCGAACGAGGAGAGGGGCCGCCCGTCGACCTCGACGACGACCTCGACCATTCGCGCCCGGTCGGTCTTCTCGATGGTGGCGTCGTTCAGCGCCCAGCCGTGCTCGACGATGCCGCCGGGCCGCAGCACCCGGACCTCGATGGTGCCGCGCTCCTCGACGTCGTACTCCCCCGCCGCGATGCGCCCGACGGCGTCGGCGATGTCCTCCCGCTCCGCCTCGGCCAGGAATCCGACGTGGCCGAGGTTGAACCCGAGCAGAGGGATGCAGGTGCCGCGCGTCAGCTCCGCGGCGCGCAGGATCGTGCCGTCGCCGCCGAGGACGATCACCATGCCCAGGTCGTCGAGCTCCGGGCCGTCCTGTTCGCGGACGGCGCGGATCCCCACCGCTTCCAGCGCTGCGACCACCTCGTCGGCGGCCCCCACGGCCTCGGGTCTACCGGTGTGCGTGATGACGAGGACGGAACCCTTCACGGCCGCACCGCCCGCTCGCCGAGGACGACCGCCTCGTCGCCGCGCACCGCGCGTCCGACCGCGTCCGCCAGCTGGTCGCCCGGGTGCCCGCCCGACGACGTCGCGCCCTCTCCGCCGAGGGGCCGGAGCCACAGGAAGTACTCGCGGTTGCCGGCGGGTCCGGGCAAGGGGCTCGGCACCACGGCGAGCACCGCGGCACCCGCTGCCGTCGCCGCGGCGGCTACCTTCAGCACGGCCTCGACGCGCAGCTCGTCCGAGCTCACGACACCCGAGGCGCCCAGCCGCTCCCGGCCGACCTCGAACTGCGGCTTCACCATCAGCAGGAGCTCGCCCTGCGGAGCAGTCGCAGCGACCAACGCGGGCATCACGAGCGTCAGGGAGATGAACGAGAGGTCGGCGACGACGAGATCCGCCGAGCCGAGGTCCGCGGGAAGGTCGCGGACGTTCACGCCCTCGTGGACGGTGACCCGCACGTCCGCGGCGACCTCCGGTGCGATCTGGCCGTGGCCGACGTCCACGGCGTCGACGTGGGCCGCGCCTCGCTCGAGGAGGACCTGCGTGAAGCCGCCGGTCGACGCCCCGGCATCCAGACAGCGAGCGCCCTCGATGGCGGGCCCGTGACCCGCGAGACCGGTCAGGGCGTCGAGCGCACCGAGGAGCTTGTGCGCGGCACGCGAGACGTAGACGCGTTCCTCCGGGCGCTCCGCGACGTCCAGCGGCGTATCAGCAGCCACGGCCTGCGACGGCTTGGTCGCGACGGAGGTACCGATGTGGACGCGACCGGCACTCACGAGCTCCGCCGCACGGGAGCGCGAGCGGGCGAGGCCACGCCGAACGAGCTCGGCATCCAGACGCGCCACCGCCACGCTCACCCGTCGGCCTCGGCGAGTCGTTGGCCGAGCGACGCGTGCACCGCCTCGAAGACGGCCACGTGCTCGGCAAGGGGACGGTGCTCGAGATCCTCGAGCACCGCCAGGGCGGCGTCGATCACGGCGTCGCCCGTCGGCTCCTCCACGACTCCTCCTCGGTTGCCTCCGTCGGCCCCACGCTACCGGTCCCCGGCGACCAGCCCGTGTCGCTCCACAGCCTCGGGTGTCGCGGGGGCGGGCACCAGGCGGCGCGCCCAGACACAGCTGGTCCGGCGACGGGCGCGTCCAGCGGCGGCAGAGGCCCAGACGGCTCCAGGTCAGACGTCGGTCAGCGAGCCCACCGTGGCCGGATCGACGGGACGACCGTCGTCGGCAGCCGCCCAGGCGGCGGCGCAGGCGGCGCGCGCACGGTCGAGGGGGTCCTCCCCCGCGCCGTCGAGCTCCAGCGACCCGGCCTCGACGCGTGCACGTGCGCCGCGACACTCCCACCAGCCCGCCTCGGCCGCGGTCGCCGCCGGATGAGGCGCGTGAAGGCTCCTGAGGTCCTGCCCCAGGTAGGCCGGGCGCTGCCCCACCGGGGCGAGGGCGGCGTCGCGCACGGTGGAGACACCGGTGAGGACCAGGAGGCCGTCGTAGCCGGCTGCCCGTGCACCGCCCAGGTCGGTGTCCAGCCGGTCACCGACCACGAGCGGCCGCTCGGCCCCGCGCTCCCGCGCCGCCTGCCAGAACATCGCGGGCTCGGGCTTTCCGGCGCTGATCGGGGTCACCCCTGTGGTCACCGCAACGGCTCCCACGAGCGTGCCGTTCCCCGGCGCGATGCCCCGGTCCTTCGGCTGGGTGGCATCCAGGTTCGTGGCGACGAACCGGGCCCCCCGCTGGATCGCGTACGACGCCTCCGCGAGATCCTGCCAGCCGACGTCGGGTCCGAACCCCTGGACGACGGCGGCGGGCGCGTCGTCCGCGGAGTCGACGATGCGGTAGCCCGCGTCCGCGACCGCCATCCGGAGGCCCGTTCCGCCGACGACGAGAACGCGGCTCCCCGACGCGACGACGTCACCCAGGATCGCGACGGCCGTCTGCGCCGACGTCAGCACCTCTCCAGGGGCGGCGGCGACGCCGAGCTCCGTGAGGTGAGCGGCCACGGTCGCGGGCTCCCGCGACGCGTTGTTGGTGACGAACACGATCGACATGCCCATGGAGCGCGCCCCTGCGAGCCCGTCGGAGGCGTGCTCCACCGGCTCTGGGCCGAGGTAGACGACGCCGTCCAGATCCACGAGCGCGAGGTCGTAGGCCCGTGCCAGTGGGAGCTCGCTGGACATGAGGGTCACGGCTGCGGCTCCGCGGTCGCAGGCCCGTCCTCGTGACCATCCGCGACGCCCGGCTCGAGCGGACCGGGCTCTGTGATGTCGACCTCCAGGGGGCCCCTCTCGTCGCTGAGGCTCTCCAGGTCGACCACCTCGATCTCCTCGGGCCCGAACGCTCCCGCGGGGAGCATCGCGAGGACCTGCGCGGCCTCGTCCTCCCGACCCGCCGCGACGAGCGCCGCGGCGCGAGCCTCCGCAACCCGCCACGACAAAGGCGGCTGAAGCCCGCGAAGTCCCGCGCCGCTCAGCTCGGCGAGGGCGGCGTCCGGATCTCCCAGGTCAAGGCGGGCACCCGAGGCGACGATAGCCATCTCCACCTGTGCCTCGGCGCCGAGAGCACCCGCGTACTCCTGAGCGAGCGCGAGTGCGCGCTCGGGTCGACCCAGGCCGCGCTCGCAGTCGGCCATGAGGGGAACATGCTCATCCGACCCGTTCAGGCGCCGCGCAGTCCTGAGCTCGCGGAGCGCCTCGGCATACCGTCCGACCTGGTAGGCCGTGATCCCGGCTGCCTCCCGGACGACGTCCACCCGACCGGCCCGACGCACTGCTTCCTGGGCGTGGGCGTACGCCGCCTCGGCGTCCTCGTCGAGCAGCCGCCCAGCCATGACCAGATGCCGAGCCACAGCGTCCGCATTCTCCTTGCTGAGCGTCCGCAGACGCGCACGCGCAGCCCGGTCCAGATCCGCGGCCACGACCGAGTCCGGCAGCGCCGGAGCCGCCGAGCGAACGGACTCGCCACCTCGCGAACTGCCCGGCGTGCTCGGCCGCTCCCCCGACCCCCGTGCCCCTGACTCGCGCGGCACGCCAGCAATTCCGCGCCTGCTCGTCGGCACGCCGCCCGTACGCCCGCCTGGGCGCGGAGCCCCGCTCCGTCCCGCGCCGCGTGCCGGGCCGTCACCGCCGCTCGACGAATCCCGACGCTCAGGCTCGCTGGCACGAGGTGTCGAGCGCCGGCCACCCCGCACCTCACCGACGGTCCCGTCACCCCGCCCCGCTCCAGAACGGCCCCAGCTAGCCGTCTTCGATCCGCCGGACGTCGCACGCCTGGGCCCTCCATCGCGCCCACCCGCAGCCGCCGGCCGCCGGAGAGGCGAATCCCCATCGATCCCACCGCGCCCTTCAGAACCGCGCGGGCCTTCAGGAGCGCGGGAAGTCGAACCTCCGCCCGGCCCCGGACGCCCCGCCGACGAGGCCGAGCGCGCGTCGGACGATGCCGAGCGCGTGCCCGCCCGCGAGGCGCGCTCGCTCCTCGTGCGATCCGGAGACGAACCGCGGCGTGCGACGGGCCCGGAGCCTGCACTCGACGCCTCAGTAGGCCGCTTCACGTCGTCGGCGCCGCCGGCTTGATGCGCCTCGTGGGTTGTCATCGTGTCCTCCAGCGGAGCTCGAGGTGACGGCCTGTTCGCCGAATAGGCCACAGGCACTGCACCGCAATTGCGATAGAAACAGAAATGGCCGCCCCCGAAGGGGCGGCCATTTCTGAAGAATGTCCGGCGGCGACCTACTCTCCCACACAGTCACCCATGCAGTACCATCGGCGCAGAAGGGCTTAGCTTCCGGGTTCGGAATGGAGCCGGGCGTTTCCCCTTCGCTATGACCGCCGTAACTCTATAGAGATGTCAATCAGTTCCCGACCGCATCTCGGGAACCGCACAGTGGACGCGTAGCACAACAAGGTTGTGTCAAGTCATCGGCCTATTAGTACCGGTCAGCTTCGTGTGTCTTTAGTCCACACTTCCACATCCGGCCTATCAACCCAGTGTTCTGCTGGGGGCCTCTCGGGGCGAACCCCGTGGAAACCTCATCTTGAAGCAGGCTTCCCGCTTAGATGCTTTCAGCGGTTATCCCTTCCGAACGTAGCCAACCAGCCGTGCTCCTGGCGGAACAACTGGCACACCAGAGGTTCGTCCGTCCCGGTCCTCTCGTACTAGGGACAGCCCTTCTCAAGTTTCCTGCGCGCGCAGCGGATAGGGACCGAACTGTCTCACGACGTTCTA
>JAEWYD010000191.1 GCA_023462275.1 Actinomycetes bacterium | reverse complement strand
CCCCCCCCCCCGCCGGCGCCCGCCCCCCCCCCCCCCCCCCCCCCCCCCCGCCGCGGTGCGGACGAGAGACGAGGACGTCATGACAGCAGCACCGCCGATCGTCGAGATGCGCGGCATCTCGGTGGAGTTCCCGGGCGTCAAGGCGCTCGACGGCGTGGACTTCCGCCTGTTCCCCGGGGAGGTCCACTCGCTGATGGGGGAGAACGGCGCCGGCAAGTCGACGCTCATCAAGGCGCTGACGGGTGTCTACCGGGTGGACGCCGGGTCGATCATTGTGCGCGGGGAGCAACGCCGCTTCCACGGCACCGCCGACGCCCAGGCGGCCGGCATCTCGACCGTGTACCAGGAGGTCAACCTGTGCACGAACCTCACGATCGGTGAGAACGTCATGCTCGGGCACGAGGTGCGTGGGCCGTTCGGGATCAACTGGCGCGCCACGTACCGGGCGGCCACCGAGGCGCTGACGCGGCTCGGCCTAGGCGACCTCGACCCCCGCCGCCCGCTGGCGAGCGTGTCCATCGCGCTGCAGCAGCTGGTGGCGATCAGCCGCGCGATGGCCACCGACGCCGCCGTCCTGATCCTGGACGAGCCCACCTCGAGCCTGGACGCGGCCGAGGTCGAGCAGCTCTTCGACGTCGTGCGGCGCCTGCGCGACCGCGGCGTCGCCGTCCTGTTCGTCTCGCACTTCCTGGACCAGGTGTACGCGATCAGCGACCGCATCACGGTGCTGCGCAACGGCCGCTACGAGGGCGAGTACGCGACGCGGGACCTGCCCCGGGCCCAGCTCATCGCCACGATGATCGGCAAGGACCTGCAGACCCTCGCGTCCCTGGAGTCCACCCGCGAGGCGCGGGCCGCCGAGCGTGCCGGGGACCCGCTGCTGCGCGCCGAGGGCCTGGGCCGCAAGGGCTCGATCGAGCCCACCGACCTGGAGATCCACCGCGGCGAGGTCGTCGGCCTCGCGGGTCTGCTCGGCTCGGGCCGCACCGAGCTGGCGCGGCTCCTCTACGGGGCGGACCGCGCCGACAGCGGCACCGTCACCCTCGACGGTCGGCGCGTGGCCCTGAGCAGCCCCGTGGTCGGGCTCGACCACCACATCGCCTTCTCCACCGAGAACCGCCGCGACGAGGGCATCGTCGGCGACCTGTCGGTGCGCGACAACGTGATCCTCGCCGTGCAGGCCAAGCGCGGCTGGGCCCGCCCGGTGCCGCGCAAGGAGCAGGACGAGATCGTGCGCCGGTACATCGAGCGGCTCGGGATCCGCCCGGCCAACGCGGCCATGCCCGCCGCGAACCTCTCCGGCGGCAACCAGCAGAAGGTGCTTCTGGGCCGCTGGCTGGCCACCGAGCCCCAGGTGCTGATCCTCGACGAGCCGACCCGCGGCATCGACGTCGGCGCCAAGGCCGAGATCCAGGACGCCGTCACGACCCTGGCCGCCGACGGCGTCGCGGTCGTCTTCATCTCCTCCGAGCTGGAGGAGGTCGTCCGCATCAGCGACCGGATCGTGGTCCTCAAGGACCGCGCGAAGATCGGGGAGATCGTCAACGGCCCCGACGTCACCACCCAGCAGGTGGTGGACCTCATCGCCGCGCACGGCGACGGTCCACCCGACGGCGCCGACCCCGGCGCCCCGACCACGGAAGGGGAGTCGGCCGCGTGAACGCCTCCACCCGCCCGTCGACGACGCCGGGCGCCGCGCAGGACCCGGCAGGGCCCGGCCTCGGCGCGCGCGTCGCCGACCTGGCCCGTAGGCCCCTCGTCTGGGGCCTCCTCGCGATCGCACTGCTGCTCGTCGTCAACCTCCTCAAGGACCCGAGCTACCTGGCGATCCGCGTGAGCCCCAGCGGCAACCTCGCCGGGAACGTGCTCGACATCCTGCGGGCCTCCGCGCCCGTCCTGATGGTGGCGACGGGCATGGCGCTCGTCATCGCCACCGCCGGCATCGACCTCTCGGTCGGCTCCGTCATGGCTGTCTCGGGCGCCGCGTCGATGGAGTACCTGCAGGGGGCCGGGGCGTCGTCGTCGGCCGGCGCCGCGCTCACGGCCGTCGGGCTGTCCGTCCTGCTCGGCGCCGCGGTCGGCACCGTCAGCGGCCTGCTCGTCGCCTACGTCGGCCTGCAGCCGTTCATCACGACGCTCGTCATGATGCTCGCGGGCCGCGGCCTGGCGAAGGTCATCACGTCCGGCCAGAACACGACGGCGACGAACGAGCAGTTCCGCTGGATCGCGAACGGGCACGTCGCGGGGTTCCCCGTGGTCTTCCTCATCGCGGTCGCGATCGTGCTGCTGATCATCGCCGTCGTCCGGCGCAGCGCGCTCGGCATGATGATCGTGTCGATCGGCATCAACCCGCGCGCCAGCCGCATGGCCGGCATCAAGCCCGGTGGCCTGCTCATCACGGTGTACGCGCTCAGCGGCGCGCTCGCCGCGGTCGCCGGCATCTTCGCCGTCGGCAGCGTGATGACTGTCGACGTGTCGCAGACCGGCTACCAGATGGAGATGGACGCGATCCTGGCGGTCGTCGTCGGCGGCGGCTCGCTCGCGGGCGGCCGGCTGTCCATGGGCGGCGCGGCCGTCGGGGCGCTGCTCATCGCGACGCTGGACAAGACCGTCGTGTTCCTCGGCGTGCCCTCGTCGGCGACGCCGGCGTTCAAGGCCGTCGTCATCCTCGCCCTGTTCCTGCTGCAGTCCGACACGGTGCGCGGCGTGCTCGGCCGACGACGGCCACGGGGAGCCCCACCGGCGTCCGGGGCGCCGAGCGCCTCGGGCGGGACGGGCGCGGCCGACGCCGACGTCCCGGCGACCGCGGGGAGTGTGACGGCATGAGCGTCGCCACCTCCAGCGCCCCGGCCACGGCGACCGACCGGACCGGCGTCGCCCGCCGCGCCGTCGCCCGGGCGGGCGCCGTCTGGCGGGCCAGTGCGTCGGTCCTACCGACCATGGCCGCCGTCGTGATCTTCGTCGCGATGATCGTGTACGGGGAGACCGCGTACGGCCGGATCGTGCAGTACTCGACGATGTCGAACCTGCTCATCAACAACGCCCATCTGGTGATCATCGCCGTCGGCATGACGATGGTGATCATCAGCGGACGCGGCGGGATCGACCTGTCCGTGGGCGCGGTCATCGCATTCTCGAGCGTGTCCGGCGTCCTGCTCGCCGGCGCCGGGTGGAACCCGTACCTCGTGATGGTGCTGATGGTCGCCATCGGCACCGCGTTCGGCCTGGCGTCGGGCGTGCTCATCCAGTACTTCAACGTCCAGCCGTTCATCGCGACGCTGGCGATGATGTTCCTGGCGCGCGGCCTGGCGTCGACGCTCAGCACCAAGCCCGAGCGGCTCGCCGACGACTCGCCGATCCGCGACGTCGGGGAGGTGTTCAAGGTCGTCGACGGGCCCAAGGTGAACGACCTCATGGTGACGCCGGGCGTCGGGATCGCGGCGGTCGTCGTGATCGCGGCGGTCGTCGTCATGCACCGCACGCGCCTGGGCCGGACCGTCTACGCGATGGGCGGCTCCCGGCAGTCCGCGGCGCTCATGGGCCTGCCGGTCAAGCGCACCATCCTCACCATCTACACGGTGAGCGGGTCGCTCTCGGGCCTCGCGGCGGTCGTGTACACCTCACGGCTCGGGATCGCGCAGAACATCACGGGCCTGGGCTGGGAGCTCGACGCGATCGCGGCCACCGTCATCGGCGGCACGCTGCTCACGGGCGGCGCCGGATACGTGCTCGGCTCGGTGGTGGGTGCGCTCGTGCTCGGCCTGATGAACGTGCTGATCACGCGCGACGGCGGCATCAAGCCGGAGACGACGACGATCATCACCGGCGGCATCCTGCTGGTCTTCGTGCTCCTCCAGCGGGCGATCACCGCGCGTCGTCGGGAGTAGGTGGCGCCGACGGTGCGCAGACGGTGAGCGAGCGCGGGTGCACCTGGATCTCCAGCAGCCGGGTGGGCTCGCGCTCGCCGCCGTCCAGCTCGTACGGCATCGGCCGGCCCAGCTGGACGACGACTGCGCTGCCCTCGGTCGTCTGCACGTGCGGCGCGGCGTCGGCGTTGCTGAGCAGCGCGCGGGCGGCGGTCCGCACCAGCTGCAGCGGGCCCGCGGCGGTGACGATGCCGACCTCGAGCACGCCGTCGTCGGGCTCGGAGGTGTCGGACAGCTCGAGGCCGCCGACGCCCTGGCGCGTGTTGGCGACGACGACCGACGTGCACGAGCCGCGGAAGGCGCGCTCGCCGTCCACCTCGACCGTCGCCTCGAACGGCTCCATGCCCAGGTGCTTGGCCCCGGTGAGGACGTACGCCGCCTTGCCGAGCCGGTCCTTGAGGCCGCGGTCGGTGTCCTCCATGACCAGCGCGTCGAGCCCGGCGCCGGCGACGACCGCGAAGTGCTCGCCGTTGACCGAGCCCGTGTCGAGCTGCCGGCGGGCGCCGTCGAGGCCCACGCGCACCGCCTCGGCGGGGTCGTCGGGGATCCCGAGCGCCCGGGCCAGCAGGTTGCTCGTCCCGCCCGGGATGATCGCCAGCGCCGTGTCGCGGCCGGCCAGCGCGTCGACGCAGCGCTGCACCGTCCCGTCCCCGCCCCATGCGAAGACGACGTCGGCGCCCGCCTTCGCCGCCTTCTTCGCGCGCTTGCGGGCCTTGCGGCTCTTCGGCACCTCGTACCAGAGGGGCTCGGTGACGCCCGCCGCCGCGAGCGCCTCGCGCACCACGCGGCGGGCCTTCCCGTGCACCTTCTTCGTGTGCAGGACGACGGCAACGGTCGGCATCGGCTCTCCTGACGGCGTCGGCGGGCGTGCGGGGGATGGCCGCGGTCCGATCATCGGGCAGGACGCCGGACGCCGCGCGCCGGGTGCGGGCGGCGCGGGCCCCGCCTAGCGTCGAACGGGTTCGCGTCCCGACGAGAGGAGCTGAGCCATGGCCGAGCAGCAGCACGAGTCGCGGAACGATGCGGGGAACGACCAGCATGACCGCGCCAGGATGACTCGGTCGATGTACCTGCGGTTCGCCGCCATGATCCTCACCGGCATGGTGGTCATGTACTGGGTGATGTTCGTCGGCTCCTACGAGTGGTCCCACGTGCGCTTCAGCCAGAGCCGGGTGTTCATGGCGCTCACGATGGGCGGCGCGATGGGCCTGGTGATGCTCGCGTGGATGCTCAACATGTACAAGAACGCCAAGGCGAACGTCGCCGTCGTGGCGGTCAGCCTGCTGCTGCTGGGCGGCGGCGCGTTCCTGGACCGGAGTCAGGCCACGGTGAACGACACGACGTTCATGCGCGGGATGATCCCGCACCACTCGCTCGCCATCACCCGTGCCGAGCGCGCGCAGATCGAGGACGTGCGGGTGTGCCGGCTGGCGGTCGAGATCAGCGAGTCCCAGCGCAGGGAGATCAAGGAGATGGACTGGCTCATCGACGACATCGGTGAGAACGGGCTGGCCACGACGGCCGAGGAGGCCGACGCCCGTCCGGTGCCGACGTACGAGGAGCCGGCCGAGCGGAGCTGCCCCGCGCCGTGAGACGGAGGTCGCCGTGAGACGGCCCTAGCCGGGTCAATGCCCGAGCCGACACCCTGGGCCCATGGAGGCATCCCCGGACGACGTGGCGGTGGTGGCGGCGACCCCGCTGCGCGCGCTGCACCTGACACTCGCGTTCGTCCTCGAGCTGGTCGCCCTGGTCGGGTACGCGCTGCTCGGCTGGTCGCTGGCCGACGGCGTCGTGCGTGCCCTGCTGGCCGTCGCGTTCCCGCTCGTGTTCGCGGTCGCGTGGGGCGCCTTCCTCGCGCCCCGCGCGCCCGTGGCGCTGCCGCTGCTGGTGGTCGGCGTCGCGCGGCTCGTGCTGCTCGTCGGCGGCGGGGTGGCGTTCGCGGCGGCGGGGCGGCCGGTGCTGGGTGCGGTGGTGGTCGCCGTCGTGCTGGCGGACGCCGCCCTGGGCAGGCTCGCCGAACCACGGCGCTGAACCCGCTCCAGCTCGCTCCGCGCCAGCCCCCGGGCCGACTCACGGATCTCGTCTACATGGGCGCCGTCTGGCGTGGTTGACGTAGACGGGATCGGAAGGGGCGCGTGGCGGCGATCGCCCGGACACGCTTGACGCGTCCCGGCCGGCGCGCCCCCACCGATCTCGTCTACATGGGCGCCGTCTGGCGTGGCTGATGTAGACGGCATCGGTCGGTGCAGCCGCCGGGCCGGCGATGGCAGCGCCTGGGCCGGAGGACCCGTGTGCTGCGCGGCCATGATCGCTAGCGTCGTCCCGTGGCAGCCGATGCCGGCCCGCGGACGGGCGCCGCGTCGGCGCGAACCCCTGGGGCCCGCACGGGCCCGGCCGTCGCGTCGGCCGCATCGATCACCCGAAGGGCCTCCTTCCAGTCCTACCTGACGATCCGCCTGCTGGCGGACCGCGCGTACCGCGCCGACGCCTTCGCGCTGTACGCCTGGTTCCGCTGGCTCGACGACATGGTCGACGAGCACCTGCCCGACGCCGACGCGCGGCTTGCGCTGGTGGCGCGCGAGCGGCGGCTGCTGGCGGCGGCGTCGGGCGTAGACGACGTCGCGGCGGACGACGGCGGTCTCCACGACGCGGACGCCGAACCCGTCAACGCTGTCGCGCCCGAGGAGCGCCTCCTCCTGCGCCTGGCGGCCCGCGTCCGCCGGGACGTCGTCGGCGGGGCGCGCCTGCACCGCTCGCTGCACGCGATGCTCGACGTCATGGAGCGCGACGCACGGCGCCGGGGCGCGTCGGTGCCGGCCGCCGAGCTCGACGCCTACACCCGCGACCTCGCGGTCGCCGTGACGGAGGCCCTGCACCACTGCATCGGCCACGGCCGGCACAGCCCGGACGACGACACCCGCTACGTCGCGGTCACCGGCGCCCACGTGGCGCACATGCTCCGCGACACGGTCGAGGACCTGGCGGCCGGCTACGTGAACGTCCCGCTGGAGGTGCTGGCCGACGTCGGGCCGGTGGGCCCGGACGACGTGCACGCGCCGGCGATGCGCGCCTGGGTGCGCGAGCGCGTGGCGTACGCGCGCGCGTGTTTCGCCACCGGCCGCGCGTACCTGGCGCAGGTGGAGTGCGGGCGCTGCCGCCTCGCGGGCCACGCCTACATCGCGCGCTTCGAGTGGGTGCTGGACGCGATCGAGCGCGACGGGTACCGGCTGCGCCCGGGCTACCC